>CAVJGY010000001.1:0-43179 GCA_963648915.1 Acutalibacteraceae bacterium
CCCGAGGCACAGGGCGAATATTAAGTTTTAACACAAAAGGAGCAGGTGTCCTAGGACACCTGCTCCTTTTGTGTTATTTATCAGACCTTTTTCAGGACATACTTGCGTGTGCCCATACCGATCTTTTCGGCCTGCTCCAAGGTCGCCTTCCACTCGACATTCGGGTTCGAGTCCTTGAAGTGGTCGTGGTGGCAGTTCCAGCCTTGCTTAGCGAGGTTCTGTCCCAGCTGGCTGTTTGCGATGGGCGTTGCAGCCTGACATGCGTCCACACAAGCCTGATCGAGGGCGACCGGGTCGAAGGACGCGAACATGCCGATATCCGGCAGGATGGGTGCGTCGTTCTCGCCGTGGCAGTCGCAGTTGGGGCTGACGTCCTGCACGAGGCTGATATGGAAGCAGGGACGGCCCGCGCAGACGGCTGCTGCATACTCGGCCATCTTCCGGTCAAGCATCTCATTCGCGCTGTCATAGAGAGAATAAATGGCGTCAAAGTTGCACGCGCCGATGCAGCGACCGCAGCCCTTGCACTTGTCCTGATCGATGACGGCCTTGTTCTTTTCGTTGTAAGTAATGGCGTCCGAGCCGCACTCCTTGGCGCAGCGGTGGCAGCCACGGCAGAGGTCCTCCTGCACGGCCGGATGACCGGAAGCGTGCTGCTCCATCTTGCCTGCACGAGAGCCGCAGCCCATGCCGATGTTCTTGAGTGCACCGCCGAAGCCGGTGGACTCGTGACCCTTGAAGTGGCTCAGGCTGATAAAGATATCCGCATCCATGATGGCGCGGCCGATCTTCGCGGTCTTGCAGTATTCGCCGTTCGGGACGGGGACTTCGATCTCATCCGTGCCGCGCAGACCGTCGCCGATGATGATCTGGCATCCGGTCGTCATCGGCCAGAAGCCGTTGGTCTGGGCGCAGGTCAGATGCTCGAGGGCATTCTTGCGGCTGCCCGGATACAGGGTGTTGCAGTCGGTCAGGAAGGGCAGACCGCCCTGCTCCTTGCACAGGTCGGCGACCACCTTCGCATAATTGGGGCGCAGATAAGCCAGATTGCCCAGCTCACCGAAGTGCATCTTGATAGCGACAAATTTGCCATCCATGTCGATGTTCTTGATGCCAGCCGCGATACAGACCCGGCGCAGCTTCTCGGTCAGGCTCGTGCCGACCGGACAACGGAAATCGGTGTAATAGACCGTCGATGCTTCCATTGGTTCTACCTCCATCATTTGTCTTTCTTCCCACAGCGCGCTTCGCCGTGGCTCTCTTTTTTCCTGAGAAAAGTATAGCACACTTTCCCGGCAAAGAAAAGACGAGCCTCCGAATGGAGGCTCGTCTCAGGGAACATTTTTAAGCGATCGCAGTGACCGCAGCCACGGCGAGAACGATGACGCCGAGGACGATACGATAGAGGCCAAAGACCTTGAAGTTATGACGCTTGACGTAATCCATCAGGAAACGGATGGCCGCAAGGCTAACGACGAAGGCGACGACACAGCCCACGATGAGGACAGCCAGCTCGGTGGTCGTCATGGCGACGCCGGAGAGGGCGAACTTGACGACCTTGAGCAGGGATGCGCCCGCCATGACGGGGATCGCCAGATAGAAGGTGAACTCAGCGACACAGGCACGGGACAGACCCAGCAGCAGGCCGCCGACGATGGTCGCACCGGAGCGGGACGTGCCCGGGATGATGGCGAGCATCTGCCAGACACCGACGATGAAAGCTTCCTTATAGGTGATCTGGTCAAGGTGGGTGACATGCGGTGCAGTGTGACGGTTCTCCACAACGATGAAGAGGATGCCGTAGAGAATCAGCATGGCGGCAACGGTGATGTAGTTGTAGAAGTGATCCTCCATCCAGTTGTCCAGCGGGCTGATGATGAGCACCGGAATGGTCGCGACCACGACCTTGAACCAGAGCTGCCAGACCGAGGGCTTCGAGACGACCCGGCCGTGCTGAACGCCGAAGGGCCAGAGCTTCGACCAGAACAGAACGACGACCGCCAGAATTGCGCCCAGCTGGATGACGACGCGGAACATCGACATGAACTCTTCGCTTGCGTTGAACTGGACGATCTGCTCAAGCAGGATCATATGACCTGTGGACGAGATGGGGAGCCACTCGGTGATGCCCTCCACGATGCCCATCAGGATGGCTTTGATGATTTCTAAAAACATGTATTTTCCTCCTGAATTTATGTAACACGGTTTTGCGTCTCTCAGTATACCATATTATGTCGTCAAGTGCACCCAAAACACGAAAATTTTACGCTCCGCTCTGGTATTTATCTGGGTGAACAAATGTGGTATACTGGTTTTATCCTATCGCCGGAACGAAAACCATCTTTATCCGATTTTTAAACAAAATAACAACGAGGTGACTCTCTATGAATATTCTGGTCATCGGCTGCGATCAGGTCGGCGCATCTCTGGTGCGCGATCTGGAACGCATCGGCCACGACATCTCCCTCATCGAAAAGGATTCCGAACAGCTCAAGCGGCTGGACAGCTTTGACGATTACCGCTTCGGCGGTACGGCTCTGGTGGGCGACCCCACCGACCCCGACATCCTGAAGCAGGGCGGCATCGAGAACTGCGATGCCGTTGCAGCCGTCAGTGAGGACGACTCCATCAACCTGATGGCGGCACAAATTGCAAAGAACATCTTCCAGCGGGAAAAGGTCATCTGCCGCGTCTCTGACCCCCACCTGCAGCTGCTCTACCACAAGTACTATGGTCTGGAGACCATCTGCCCGACCGTTTTGACCGAGCAGGCCGTGTTCCGCACGCTGTCGAAATGACCCGCCCTTTATGATACTATGAGTATAGTGAGGTTATAATATGAAAGTTTGTATTGCCGGTGGCGGCCGAGTCGGGCGATATTTAGCGCAAAGCCTGCTCGCCAACCACCATTCCATTATCATGATCGAGCCCGTGGAGGCACAGTGCCGGATGCTGGCCGACACGCTGGACACCCCGGTCATCTGCGGCAGTTCGGTCAGCGTGGACACCCTGCGCACCGCCGATGTTGCCAGCTGTGACGCATTCGTGGCCGTGACGGGTTCGGACGAGGACAACCTCATCGCCTGCCAAATCGCAAAACAGGAATTCGGTGTTGACCGCACGGTGGCGCGGGCTTCCAACCCGAAGAACCGGACGCTTCTCCACACCCTCGGCGTGGACACTGTGGTCTGCGGCACGGACAACCTGAGTCACATCCTCGAGCGGGAAATTGAAACAGACACCATTCGTCAGCTCCTCTCGCTGGGCGGCGGCACGGCCAGCCTGAACGAGATCCTTCTGCCCGAGAACTTCAAGTTTGCGGGCAAAGCCATCATGGATATTCCCATCCCGGGCGATGCGATCCTTGTCAGCATCACCCGCGACACTGAGTTCATCATCCCGCACGGCAACACGGTGCTCCTGCCTTGGGACCACATCCTCTGCCTGACGCAGGACGACACCCTTCACCTCCTGACCGAGGCCTGGGGCCTCTCAGACAAGTGACCGAGAAAGACCTGCGGCGAACTGCCGTCATCGTTCCGCCGCGGGGACGCTCTGTCCTCTGTGTCTGGCTCGCGATTCCCGGACTGCTGGCCGCGCCCTTCGTGTTCTGGCAGAGCGTCTTTGCCGGAGTGGTATTTTGCATGCTCTGGTGTATCCTGCTCAGTCTGCTCTATGTCCGGCTGTGCAGCTTTGCCGCCGTACTGGGCGCGAACACCCTGACCGTTTACGCAGGTGTAGTGCTTCCTGTTCGGCGGGTCGTTCCGCGCCGGGCAGTCACAGGCGTATACCAGCTTCGGACACCGCTTCTGCGGCTGGCCGGAACGAGCGTTCTCCTCATCTCGACTCCCGGCTCTCAGCTCCTCCTGCCCGCTGTTCCGGCAGCACAGGCCGGACTGCTGGCGCATGTCCTCGCGGAGGAACGCCCATGACCGAGAAGCATTTTCACCCCTTCATGGCGTTGCGGTTTCTGCGGAAAACGCTGGCGGTCTATCTCCTGCCCCTCATCAATGTTCTGTTTGCGCGGAACTGGACGGCACTCTGGACAGCCCTCAAGCAGGACTTATTCATCTTCCTTGTGATGGCGGGCATCAGCTGGGTCATCCTCAACGCCAGCAGTTGGTCGCTGGACGAGCAGGACACCCTGCACATCCACTGGAAGCTCTTCTACCATCTCGACCGTGCCATTCCCGGCGAGGCACTGGCCGCGCTCACCATCGAGCGGCCTGTTTTTTTCCGTCTTGGTGGGGCGAGCCGGGTCGTTCTGTATCCGGCCGGGCAGTCAAAGAAGCGGACGTTTTCGCTCTGTCTGGAAAAGGAGGACGCTCACCTTCTGGCCGACCGTCTGCTCCCCATCGAACACCCCAACCTCCACCGTCCCAGCGGCGGTGAACGGATGGCCTTGGTGCTGCTGGGTGCAAACAGCATCTCGACCCTCACCCTTTTGGCTCTGGCCGTCCGGCAGACCGAGCAGCTTCCCGAGGACGCCCAGACCATCGCCTTTTTCCAGTTCAACTTTCTGACGGCATTTGCGGCGCGGTGGCTTCCGGCGGGTGCGGCGTGGCTGCTGGTTCTGGCCGCGACTGTTTTCGGCACGAGCCTGCTGAGAAGCTTTGCGCAGACTGTGCGGTACGAGGTCTGGAAAACGGACGACCAAATCGGGAGCAAGGGCGGTTGGCTGCAAAAGTTCGAGTGCCGTGTCCGAAGCTCTCAGATCAGCTTTGCCGACGTCCGGTTCTCTCCGGCGGCACGGCTGCTCAAACGCTGGCCGGTCTTTGTGACGGCGGGCTGCTGCTCGCCGGAGCTTCCCCTGTTCGTTTACCGTTCCGGCGAAGAAGAGATGTTCCGGGAACTGCTCCCCGATTTCCGGATGCCGCCCGAAATTCTGGCAGACACCCGCCAGCGGAGCAAAATTTTCTTCGCCCCGGCGGGCGTCCCCTTCGCGCTCTGTCTGCTGCTGGTGTTCGTCTCCCGGTACACCCTGCCCGCACTGACGCCCACCCTGATGATCCCCACCTTGATCTCCCTGCTGTTTCTGGCGGGCGCATGGATGGGCTATCGGCAGGAGGGCATCTGGCCGCAGGACGGGCGGCTGACTCTCCGGCGGCAGAGGGGGCTTTACCTGCACTGCATCTGTGCGTTCCACCCCGACCTCTGTCTGACGGCGGTACAATCGCCGTGGGCACTGGCGGTGAATCGTCTCACCCTGACTCTGATGTTTCCCGGAAAAATCAAGCTCAAGGTCCGCAGCATCCCCGAAGCGGATGCGGAACGCTGTTTTTCCAACGCGGAGCATTCCAATTAAAAGAAGGCATTTCTCATGATAAAAACCATCCTTTTCGACCTTGACGGCACCCTGCTGAACACCATCGACGACCTTGCCGATGCCGGAAACTGGGTCTGCACTCAACACGGCTGGCCGACCTTCACGGTCGAGCAATTCAAGCACATGGTCGGCAACGGCATCCCGAAGCTCATCGAGCGGTTCTCGCCCGAGACCGCCCGGACGCCCGAGCAGCTGGCCGCGACGCTGGCCGAATTCACCGCCCGGTACGACGCCCATAAAGAGGACAAGACCGCACCCTATCCGGGCATCCCGGAACTGCTGGCCGCACTGAAATCTGAGGGCATCCAGACCGCTGTCTTTTCCAACAAGGCCGACCCGCTTTGTGGAAAGATCATCGCCCATTACTTCGGTGAGGACAGCTTTTCCATCGTGCGCGGAAGCCGCCCGGACGTCCCCACCAAGCCCGACCCGACCGGGGTGTATTCTCTGATGCACGACCTCGGCGCAGAGGCTTCCTCGACCCTGTTCGTGGGCGACAGCGATGTGGACATCCTGACCGGACACAACGCCGGACTTCCTGCGATGGGTGCGCTCTGGGGCTTCCGGGGCGAAGCGGAACTGACCGCCGCCGGTGCGGATGCACTGGCCGCTGTCCCGGCGGACATCCTCGAGTATGTTCACAGGGCAAATCAGTAAACTAAGCGCATTTTTTGAGATGCAAAAACAGGCGTGCCGCCCTTCCCGGGTTTCTGAGCGGGAAAGGCGGCACGCCTGCTTTGATTGGATTCTGTATCAGGAGAGAATTTCTGGTATCGTAGGTTGTAGGTTACGGACGCTGACCCATGCCGCCCTCGAGCGTCAGGGTCTCACCCGACATATACTTGAAGTCAGGCATTGCCAGCTGGACACAGACGCGGCCGATCTCCAGCTCTGCGTTTCCGTAGTGGCCCATCGGGGGCATCTTGACGTTGGCCTTGAATGCGTCGGGATATGCTTCCTTGAACTGCTCCAGCTTTGCAGTCCATGCCAGCGGGCAGACGACATTGACATTGATGCCATCCTTGCCCCACTCAGTCGCGGCGACGCGGGACATGCCGCGGATGCCTTCCTTTGCGGCAGCGTAGGCACTCTGACCGAAGTTGCCGAACAGACCTGCGCCGGATGCGAAGTTGATGACACTGCCGTGAGACTCGGCCAGGTAGGGGTAGCAGGCCTTCATATAGTAGAAGGCGGCGTACAGGCCGGAGTACAGAGCCAGATCAAACTGCTCGGTGGTGTGGTCGGCCAGAGGAACGCCGGAGGCCGAAGCCTGTGCGTTGTTGATGAGCACCTGAATGCCGCCGAAGGTATCGACCGCCTGCTTGACGACATTTGCCACGACTGCTTCGTTGTCGCCGCCTGCGCAGACATCTGCCTGCACGGTCAGGACCTTGACGCCGTACTTGCTTTCCAATTCCTGCTTGGCCTCGTCCAGCTTCTTGACATTGCGGCCGGTAATGACGAGGTTCGCGCCCTCTTTTGCATAGGCGGTGGCGATGCCATAGCCGATCGAACCACAGCTTCCGTCTTTCAGAACGGCGCGTCCTGCGCCCGTGATGATGACAGTCTTACCCGTTAAAAAGCCCATAGTGACAGCCTCCTCGTTTTTTCTTTTGTTTCGGTTGCTTTTTGTGCTTTTATTGTAACCGCAAAGACGATTGTTGTAAAATAGTCTTTTTATGGCTTGTTTGATAGATTTTAGGAATCGATTTTGCCATGTATATATCAATTTTTCAAATCGTTCACAGAAACTTCCTTGAAGTGTAAACGACTGGAATTTATAATGGACAGCATCATTTTCGATTCAGGAGGGTTTTGTGATGGGAACTGAGAAGAAGAATTCCCCCAACGTGGAAAGCCGTCTGCGCCACATCCTGAAGATGCCGCAGGAGGTCTATTCGGCCAGCGGCATCGTCATCAACGGCCGACGGCTCAAGAGCTTTGTTTTTACGACCGACCTTGCCATCATCCGGAACTGTGATGCAGACGCGGTCTTTGCCGTTTATCCGTTCACGCCCCAGCAGGCCATCAGCCACGCCATCATTCAGGCATCTTACATCCCGGTGTTCTGCGGCGTCGGCGGCGGCACGACCAAGGGCGTCCGCACCCTGACGCTGGCGCAGGACGTCGAGGGACAGGGCGCAATGGGCATCGTCCTGAACTCACCCATCTCCGACCTCAACCTTCTGGCGGTCTCTCGCGTGGTGGACATCCCGGTCATCATCACGGTGACGAAGGAGGACACCGACATCGCCGCCCGTCTGGACGCAGGCGCATCCATCCTGAACGTCGCGTGCAGCACCGACACGCCCCGGGTCGTCCGGAAGATCCGGGAGCAGTTCCCGGACGTCCCCATCATTGCCAGCGGCGGAAAAACGGGCGAGACCATCTCCGAGACCATTGCCGCCGGAGCAAATGCCATCACTTACACGCCGCCGTCCCCGGCTGTGCTGTTCAAAGAGATGATGGAGAAATATAGAGAGTAAGAACGAGGGTTGAGAGTCCGCAAAGCGGACTCTCAACCCTCGTTTGGTTTTCAGGCGGGAATACACGGCAGTCTCGCCCCGTAGACATTCCTCAAGGTCTTGGACCCGCGGGCTAAACAAATCCCCACTGGGGATTTGTTTGCGGCTTGCGAGCCGCCGCCCTGTTCGATTCCCGTCGGGTCAAAATTAAAAACGCCTCTGCGCGAATGCGCAAAGGCGTTTTTATGACCCGTACGGGAATCGAACCCATGTTACAGCCGTGAAAGGGCCGTGTCTTAACCGCTTGACCAACGGGCCTTATAAATACAGAGCTTCGCTAAAACCTCCGACTTCCATCATCCACTATTGCAGACGACCGTCCCCCATATCTTAGCGAAACTCTGTCACATGGTAGCGGTAACTGGATTCGAACCGGTGACACTTCGGGTATGAACCGAATGCTCTAGCCAACTGAGCTATACCGCCATATTTATTTATCGCACTTGAACGGTGCTTTATTATTATATCCAGCCACGGACGATTTGTCAACAGCTTTTTTCAAAAAAATTAACTTTTTTCGCTTTGTCTCTTTTTCCCAGCAAAAAACCGCTGCCTGCACCGTTTGGCACAGACAGCGGTTTTCAACATGTTTTGGGGATTTAGTTTAAAGCTCAGCCGTTCTTCTTGTGGGTCGGGACCATGACCTCAAGGCCGCCCATATAGGGCTGGAGCACCTTCGGGATGGTGACACTGCCATCGGCCTGCAGATGGTTCTCGAGGAACGCGATCAGCATACGCGGAGGAGCGACGCAGGTGTTGTTCAGGGTGTGTGCGAGGTAGCTCTTGCCATCCTTGCCCTTGACGCGGATGTGCAGGCGGCGTGCCTGTGCATCGCCCAGATTGGAGCAGCTGCAGACCTCGAAGTACTTCTGCTGGCGGGGGCTCCAAGCCTCGATATCGCAGCTCTTGACCTTCAGGTCAGCGAGGTCACCGGAGCAGCAGTTCAGCTGACGGACGGGGATCTCCATGCTGCGGAACAGCTCGACGGAGTTCTGCCACAGCTTCTCGTACCAATCCGCGCTCTCCTCGGGGCGGCAGACGACGATCATCTCCTGCTTCTCGAACTGGTGGATACGGTAGATGCCGCGCTCCTCGATGCCGTGTGCACCCTTCTCCTTGCGGAAGCAGGGGCTATAGGAAGTCAGGGTCAGGGGCAGAGTTGCCTCGTCGAGGGTCTGGTCGATGAAGCGGCCGATCATGGTGTGCTCGCTCGTACCGATGAGGTAGAGGTCCTCACCCTCGATCTTGTACATCATGGCATCCATCTCAGGGAAGGACATGACGCCCTGCACGACATTGCCGTGCATCATGAAGGGAGGAATGACATAGGTGAAGCCCTTGTTGATCATGAAGTCGCGGGCATAGGCCAGAACAGCCTCGTGCAGGCGTGCGATGTTGCCCAGCAGATAGTAGAAGCCGTTGCCAGCAACGCGGCCTGCAGCGTCCATATCGATACCGTCAAAGCTCTCCATGATCTCGGTGTGATACGGGATGGGGAAATCGGGCACGACCGGCTCACCGAAACGCTGTGCCTCGACGTTATAGCTGTCATCCGGGCCGATGGGGACACTGGGGTCGATCATCTGGGGGATGGTGTACATGATCTCCTGAATGCGTGCAGAGAGGGTGGCCTCCTCTGCTTCCAGCTCTGCCATCTTGTCGGCGTCGGCCTTGACAGCGGCGTTGTTGGCGTCGATCTGCTTCTGGATCTCCGCCTTCTGTGCCTCATCGGTGCACTTCTTCAGCTGGCCGAACAGCGGGCCGTTCGCCTTGCTCAGCTTGTTGCGGGCAGCCTTGAGGGATTCGACCTCTTTCAGGCACTCGCGATACTTGGCGTCCTTCTCGATGACTTCATCGACGAGGGGCAGCTTTGCATCCTGGAATTTCTTCTTGATGTTCTCTTTCACAGCGTCCGGGTTGTCACGGACAAATTTGATATCAAGCATGATAACTCTCCTTACTCTATTGTTGCACGGGCGGTTTCCCGTCCATGCCGTTCAAAGGCGGAAGGCCGCCTCAGACATCGGTTTGATACTGACCTAGCAGATTCGCGAAGGCCTTGAGCTGGTCGTCCGAATAGAAATGAACGGTCAGCTTTCCCTTGCCGTCGTGGTAGGCCACGTTGACCTCGTTGCCGAGGACCTGTTTCAGGCTCTCCTCCACTTCCACCGGAAGGGTGCTGCGGGGCGTCGGCTCGGCCGGCTCTTTCTCCGGTTTCATCAGCTTCTTGCAGAGTGCTTCGGCCTGCCGGACATTCAGCTCGTTTTCTGCAATGAGCTGTGCGGCCTGCGTCTGCAGTTCTGCGGTCGGCAGGCTCAGGATGACCTTTGCATGGCCGACGTTCAGCGTTCCGGCCTTCAGCAGCTCCAACACTTCGTCCGGAAGATTGAGCAGGCGCAGGATATTCGCCAGCGCGCTCCGGCTCTTTCCCAGCTTCCGTGCCGCCTGCTCCTGTGTCAGGTCGCAGCGGTTCATCAGCTCCCGGATACCGTTCGCCTCTTCCACCGGGTCGAGGTCCTCGCGCTGAAGGTTCTCCACCAGTGCCAGCTCCATCGCCTGCTCGTCGGTGACGTCCTTGACGATGACGGGCACTTCGGTCAGTCCGGCCATCCGGCTGGCACGCCAGCGGCGTTCACCGGCCACGATGAGGTAACCGCCTGCGGCCTTGTGCCGTACCGCGATGGGCTGTAACAGGCCGTGCTCGGCGATGCTGGACGCCAGCTCTCCCAGCGTCTCGTTATCGAAGGTCTTGCGCGGCTGTCCCGGATCGGGTTCGATCTCCCGCAGAGGGAGCGTCTCGATCCGGGTATCGGATTCAAAGCTGAGCGACGAATCCTCGAACAGACTTTCGAGGCCGCGTCCCAGTCCGCCTTTTCCTTTTCCCATGAGCGAAAATCCCCCTGTTTATACTTCTTCGAGTGCGTTTTTGGGCTGCTCCGGCTCGACCGCCGCTTTTCCACGGCGGCGTTTCGGCATCGCGTCACGGGGGCGGTTGTTCTTGACGAATTCGATTGCCAAGTCCATGTACGCCTCGCTTCCCTTGCCGTGCGGCTCGTAGAAATTGATGGGCTGGCCGTAGCTCGGTGCTTCCGAGATGCGGATGGTGCGCGGGATGGTCGTCTTGTAGACCTTCGAGCCGAAGTACTTCTTGACCTGCTCGACGACCTGCATCGTCAGGTTCAGCCGTCCGGAGAACATCGTAAAGACCACGCCCTCGATGTCGAGGTAGGGGTTGTACTTTTTACGGATGGTCTTCAGGGTGCTGATCAGCTCCGACAGACCCTCGAGGGCGTAATACTCGTACTGGATCGGGATGAGCACGCTGTCGCAGGCACACAGGCCGTTCAGCGTGAGCAGATCGAGGCTGGGCGGGCAGTCGACGAAGATGAAATCATAGTCCTGCTGGATGCTCGCCAACGCCTTACGCAGGCGGCTTTCGCGTCCGGCAAGGTCGATCATCTCGAGGGACGCACCCGCCAGACGGGTGTTTGAGCCGATGACGTCGGTACGGAATTCGGTCTTCCGGATGGCGTCCTTGGTGTCCGCCTCGCCGATGAGCAGCTCATAAGTACCGATGTCGATGCTTCGTTTTTGGATGCCATAGCCCGTCGTCGTGTTTCCCTGCGGGTCAAGGTCGACGATCAGCACCTTTTTGCCCAGTGCTGCGACGCAGGATGAAAGATTTACGGCGGTCGTCGTCTTGCCTACGCCGCCCTTCTGGTTTGCGATTGCAACAATTTTTGCCACGCGCTTTGCTTCCTCCCCGGGAAAATTTTTGTTCCACATGGAACATTTTGAGGTCAAAGCCTTGCGTTTTCCCGTCCGCAAGACCCCTGTATGCTTTAGTATAGCACATCAGCGCGGGTTTTTGAACCGCTTCTTTATGGATTTTACTCCGCTTTCCTTACTTTTTGTGGGTTTTCCTGCCGATTCCATCAAAAAAATGCTCCGAAAAGCGTTTTCAGCCTTTCGGAGCACGAATTTTTTGTTCCACATGGAACACTACCGCTGTGCGGCGGCGGTGGGGATGCGGACGGTGTACTCGATATAGCCATCCCGCTCCTCCCGGTGGGAGGTGGCCGGAACGCCATTGTCGGTCATGAGCCGTATCGCATGGTCGATGGTGTTGACGAAGATTCGCACGTCCTTCACCATCGAGATACGCCGTCTCCCCTGCGCTGTCTCGCTGAGCAGCTTTTCGATGTACAGGTCAGTCGCCCGGGCATTCATCCGCCGCTTGGCGATGGTAATCAGAGCTTCGCTCCGGCGGTTCTCGGGCAGGCGGAGCACCGCGCGGGCGTGGCGTTCGGTCAGACCATTGTCAAGGATGAACTGCTGCTGGTCGGCGGTCAGCTGAAGCAGGCGGAGCTTGTTTGCGAAGGTCGGCTGTGCCATCCCGAGACGCTTAGCGGCCTCCGCCTGTGTGCAGTCCCAGAGGACCATCACGTCCCGCAAGCCCTGCGCCTGCTCGAAGGGGTTCAAATCTTCCCGCTGAATGTTCTCGAGCAGGCCGAGTGCCGCCGTCCGTTCGTCGGAGTAGTCGCAGATGACGGCGGGAATCTGCCCCAGCTTTGCCAGCTTGCAGGCGCGAAGCCGCCGTTCGCCCGCGACCAGCTCATAGCCCTCCCCTGTTTTCCGCACCGAGATGGGCTGAAGCAGGCCGTTTTCCCGGATGCTCTGTGCAAGCCCGGCCAGCTCTTGCTCGTCAAAATTCGTCCTTGCCTGAAACGGCGAGGGCCGAATCTCATCCACCGGAAGCAGATAAATTTTTCCGACTGTTTTCTTTCGTTCAAACATGATTACCGCCCCTTTGTCTGGTTTTTCACTGGTTTTCGGCTTTGTTTTCCACCCTTTCCCGGGAAAAGGTGGAAAGCTTTTCGTTCACGCCCTCAGTGTACCAGAAAAAACAAGACCCCGCCAGAACTTTCGTTCGGCAGGGTCTTGCATTATTTGCTCGGTATTTCGTTATTTCAGCGGGCTTTTCGCAATTTTTCCGCCGTTTCTGGGATAGGCTGTCGGAGTTTGCGAAATCTTTTTGCAGAGGATGAGGGTGCGGGTGTCGCCGCCCGGCAGATGGAAGGTGCGGGTCTCCTCATACTTGCCGCCCAGCTTTTTGATCGCGCCCTGTGCGGCGGTCAGCTCTTCCTCGCCCGAAGAACCCTTCATCGCGAGGAAATTTCCGCCGACCTTCACCAGCGGCAGGCAGTATTCGGCCAGCATCGGCAGAGCGGCCACGGCACGGGCAGAGGCCAAGTCGAACTGCTCCCGCCAGACCTTGCGGGCGGCTTCCTCGGCGCGTTCCTTGGCAAACTCCACGCCCGTCAGACCCAGCTGTCCGCAGGCGTATTTCAGGAAATCCACCCGCTTTCCGGTAGGCTCCATGAGGGTCAGTTCCAGCTCCGGCTTAAAAATTTTCGTCACGATCCCCGGGAAGCCTGCGCCCGCGCCGACGTCCACCATCTTCCCTGCCACTTCCGGCTGGGAAGCAAAGAGCAGACTGTCGAGGAAGTGCTTGTCCTCGATGCCCTCCGGGTCGGTGATGGCGGTCAGGTTGACCTTCTCATTGTACGCGACCAGAATCTCCGCAAATGCGTCCAGCTGGTCGAGCTGCGTTCCGGTCAGTGCGATGTTCCATGTGGAACATTTCTGTTCCAGTCTGTTCTTGTCGATCATCCAAGTTCCTTTCTCTTATTCCCCTGTCAGGTGGACGTAAATCGGTTCATGATGGACGGCGGGCAGAAACATCTCGAGCACCTCCTGCGTCCGAAGTTTGAGCGAGGAGGTGTTGATGCAGGGATGACACCCTAGAAACTCCCCCTTCACGACGTCCTCATCCATGAGCAGCTGAACGTGATTTTCCGGGTCATTCATCAAACCCATGATGGACGACGAGCCGGGCGTGCAGTCGAGGTATCGCTCCATGTCCTCCGGCGAGGCAAAGCTCAGACGCGAAATTCCAAGCTGTCCGGACAATTCCTTGGTCTTGAACGGCTTGTCACCCGGCATCATCAGCAGGTAATAGTTTGTCTTTTGCCGATTGCAGAGGAACAAATTCTTGCAGACCGTCGCGCCCAGACAATCGTCGATGATACGACAATCCTCCATTGTATCCGCCTTCATCCATGCGTGGTCGGTGCGCCAATACTGCATCCCGAGTTTGTCCAGAAAATCGTAGGTGCGGATCTCTTTTTCCAAGCGTCCGGTGCAGTCCTCCGGACGGCCTTTATACAGTGTCAGTTCCATAGTTTCCTCTTATTTTGCATTGACAAGTGCGACGCTGAGCTGTGCCACATCCGAGGGCGAAACGCCCGGGATGCGTCCGGCCTGTCCGAGGTTCTTCGGACGGATGCGTGCCAGCTTTTCGCGGGCCTCCAGTGTCAGTCCCGTCAGATTTTCATAGGAAAAATCATCGGGTATCCGTGTTTTTTCGTGACGGGCGACCTCTCGTATCATCCGATCCTGTCGGGCAATGTAGCCCGCATATTTGATCTCCGTTTCCAGCCGCTCGGCCAGCATCGGGGTAATTTCCTCACCCCATCCGATGACGCCCGCCAACAGCGGATAGGAAATTTCCGGACGGCGGAGCAGCTCTTCTGCAATGCCGCCCTCCGCAGCCGGGGCAAGACCTGCATTCGTCATGGCCGTCTGTAATTCAGCGGTGCGGAGGTGTGTTTCGTGGAGGCGTTTGCGCTCTTTTTCAAGAATTTCCTGCGTGTGTTCGTACTTTTCCCATCTGTCATCCTGTACCAGACCATATTCCCGGCCGATCGGGGTCAACCGCTGGTCGGCGTTGTCCTGACGCAGGGTCAGGCGGTACTCGCTCCGGCTCGTCATCATCCGATAGGGGTCCATGACGCCCTTCGTCACGAGGTCATCCACCAGCGTTCCGAGGTAGCTCGACTGACGGGGCAGGATGAGCTGCTCCTCCCCTTTTGCGTTCCGGGCGGCGTTCAGTCCGGCCAGAAGTCCCTGTGCGGCGGCCTCCTCATAGCCGGATGTTCCGTTGAACTGTCCTGCGCCGTACAAGCCCCGCACGACCTTGCTTTCGAGTGTTGCCTCCAAGCTGGTCGGGTCAACGCAGTCATACTCGATGGCGTAGGCCGGGCGCATGATTTCGATATTCTCGAAGCCCTTGATGCTCCGGTAGAAGGCGTTCTGCACATCCTCCGGCAGACTGCTGGACGCACCCTGCAGATACATTTCCTCGGTGTTCTCCCCGCATGGCTCGACGAAGATGGGGTGTCTCTCCTTCCCCGCGAACCGTACCACCTTATCCTCGATGGACGGGCAGTACCGCGGGCCGACACCCTCGATCATGCCGCCGTAAAGCGGACTGCGCTGGATGTTGTCGAGGATAATTTTATGCGTCTCGGGATTGGTGTAGGCGATCCAGCACTCGACCTTGTTGTGCATCGGTGCGTCGGTCATGAAACTGAATGGCTGAAGCTCGTTGTCCGGGTCGCCGGGCTGACACTCGAGCTTCGAGAAGTCGATGCTCCGGCGATGGACACGGGCGGGCGTTCCGGTCTTGAACCGACGAAGCGGAAGCCCTGCCGCCTTGAGACTTTCGGTCAGTGCGTTCGCGGCGTGCATTCCATCCGGGCCGGACGCGTACCATGCGTCACCCACAAAAATTTTGCCGCCGAGGTTCGTGCCCGTCGCAATGACGACGCACTTCGCGCCGTACTCGCCGTTCAGTTGGGTCACGACGCCCTTCACATGGCCGTTCTCCACCTCGATGGAAACGACCTCCGCCTGATGGATGGCAAGGCCGGGCGTCAGCTCCAGCGCGTGCTTCATATATTCGTGATAGCGTTTGCGGTCGGTCTGGACGCGCAGGGCGTGGACTGCCGGGCCTTTGCCCTTGTTGAGCATCCGGCTCTGCAAATAGGTCGCGTCGGCGGCAAGACCCATCACGCCGCCCAGTGCATCCAGTTCCCGCACCAGCGTGCCCTTGGCCGTTCCGCCGATGCTCGGGTTGCAGGGCATATTTCCGATGGCGTCCAGACTCATGGTGAACACCGCCGTCTTTGCGCCCAGCGTTGCGGCGGCGTGTGCCGCTTCGATTCCGGCGTGTCCTGCGCCAATTACAATAACATCATAGTCACCTAAGTGATTCATAAATTCTTCTACTCTCCCACAAGTAAACACTGCCTTGCCCTCTCAGGCTCACATTGTTCGCCAGCTCTCCCAGAGGGAGAGCCAATCCACTCCTTTTATTTGCCCACACAAAACCGTTCAAACACTTCGTTGATGACGGCCTCGGACGCATTTTCTCCGGTCAGTTCACAGAGTGCGTCCAGTGCGTCGTCCACACAGACCGAAACTGCATCCAGACCAAAACCGCCCGCGATAGCATCCAGTGCACCCGACACAGCATCCCGTGCGCGGGTCGCGGCGGACAGCTGCCGCTGCCCCGAAAGGCTGGCGGCATGGGGGTCGATTTGGTTCGTTCCCAGCAGCCGGGCGACGACCGCCGCAATGACCTTGCGTGCGCCCTCTTCCTGACAGCAGACCGGAATGAGCATCGCGAAATAGGGCGCGATGACCTCCGCATCGAACTGGGTCGGCTTGTCCTCCTTGTTGACGAGGGCAATCGCCGGACGGCCAGCACACCGCTGTGCCAGTTGGAAGTCCTCCTTCGTCAGCGGTTCAGAGCCATCAAAGACGGCCAAAATCAGCCCGGCCTCGTCCAGCTTCTTCCAACTGCGGCGGATGCCTTCGGCTTCAATTTCATCTTCCGTCTCCCGCAGTCCGGCGGTGTCGAAGAGGTTCAGCCGGACATCGCCCAGCCGCACGGCCTGCTCCACCACGTCCCGGGTCGTTCCGGCAACCGGGGTCACGATGGCGCGGTCGAATCCGGCCAGCAGATTGAGCAGGGTCGATTTGCCCGCATTGGGTCGGCCAACGATGGCACAGTCCACGCCTTCTCGCAGGACAGCACCCGCATCATAATTCCGGATAAGCTCATCCAGCTCTACTCGGACAGAGCCAAGCACTGTTTTCAGGTGGTCGTCGTCCAGCTCGGGGACGTCCTCTTCCGGGAAATCCACCCATGCGGCCAGATGTGCCTGCAATCCGGTCAGTGCGTCTTTTTCGGCGGCGATTTTTTTCGCCAGTGCACCCGACAGGGACGCATTTGCCAGAGCCGCCCCCTGCCGGCCATCGGCGGAGATCAGATCCATGACCGCCTCGGCTTGGGTCAGACCCAGCTTGCCGTTCAGGTAGGCACGGCGGGTGTACTCGCCGGGTGCGGCCGGAGATGCACCTGCTTCGATGCAGGCTTCCAACAGCCGCCGCGCCACGGCACTTCCGCCGTGACAGGACAGCTCCACGACATCCTCGCCTGTATAGCTGTGGGGTGCACGGAAAAAGAGGGCGACTCCCTCATCGAAAGTCTCCTCTCCTTCCACAAACTGACCGAAGAGTGCCGTATAGCCCTTCGCGTCCAGTACCTTCTTGTTTGGATTTGCCGGGCGGAACACCCGCGCCGCCACCGGATAGCTTTCCGGGCCGGACAACCGAACGACCGCGATGCCGCCCGCACCGGGCGCAGTTGCAATGGCCGCAATGGTCGAACTCTGCATGACTTTTCTCCTGACTTAATTCTTCTGGCGATGATGCTCGCCCTTATCCACATACATCCGCTGTTCGGCGACCTTCACCAGTGCGTCGATGTCGATGCCGCCTGCACTGTGGGTCGTAACGCCCACCGCCACCGAATAACCTTGCGTCTCGACGGCATCCGTGAAATGCTTCACCATGGCGCGGACCTCGCTTGCAGGTTCGTCGATGGCAAAGGCAATGAATTCATCGCCGCCGATTCGATAGGTATTTTCTCCGCCAAAGATGGCCTGCATACTCCGGCCGACAACTTTGAGCATCCGGTCGCCTGCGGCGTGACCCTGCGTGTTGTTCAGCTCATGCAGGTTGTTCACATCGGCATAAATGCAGCTCAGGGTGCTGGAGCAGAGGGTCGGATAACTTCGCACCTTCTCCTCGTAGGCGTTTCGGTTGAGCAGTCCGGTGCTCAGGTCGTGCTCCGCAATGCGTCTCAGCTTGCTTCGGATGACGAAGTTGTCGTACATCGTTATCATCACGAAGGTGGACAGGATGCAGGACAGGATGCCGAACACCACACCATTCACGATATCCATCGAGACGATGCGAGGCTCTTCAAAAATTCGTGCGCAGACCATGAAGGCGATGTCGAACACGATGATATTCAAGATCCTCTGGACGGGCCGCATGATGAACACCAGCGGCACCGCCAGCAGGAAGGCCAGAAAGCTGGTCGCGGGCTGATTCCGTGTGGAGACGACGCCGATATAAATTCCCAGAATGTAAATAGCTGCCTCGAATGCATACATCTCCCATGTCAGCAGGAGGCCGTTTGCATCCGGGAAAATTTTTGCAAGGGTCAGCAGACCAAAACAGATCGCCAGACCGATGCCATAGGCCAGATGATTCCGGGACAGCACGCCCTGTCCGATGGGCATCAAAGACAGCAGGAGCAATGCCAGCAGAAACACGCAGCTGATGCTGAGGTAGGTGATAAGCTTTCTCTTATTCGATTTCTGGATCTCCGGCTTGCAGAGGTTGAAGTCCTCCGAATCCGCATTCGCATAGAACAGCAGGCTGTACAGCTTCTCGACCACAGCTCTTCCTCCTTGACGAAACACAGTCTCTCTTCCCTGTGTTCCCCGCGTTTTCCCATAAAGGGATATTCAAAGATATTGTACCACGAACCGCGCCAAAAGGAAACACCCTCGCTGTCCGGTTTTGCCGCCTACGGGCAGTTTTCCACAGACAATGCCCTTGTCTGTGGAAAACTGCCCGTTCTCAAATTTTATCCATCAAAAAGCCCCGCCGCAAAAATTGCGGCGGGGCTTCGCGCGAAGCGCGAGAATCCAATTTTAAAATTTAGAATGCAGCGATATCTGCCTCGGTGATAGCCTTGCCAGCCAAAGTACGGCTGTCGGCATTCTCGGACAGAGCCAGCTTGCCTTCCTTCAGCAGCTCTACGGCCTTCTGGTGCTTTGCAGCATCCCAGTCATTGCCGATGATCTTCCAGTTGTTATCCACATCCGGCTCGATGACACCGCCCTTGACGGTGCGGATATACTCGCCCAGCAGCTCACGGACGCCGCCCACATCACCGCGGACGTCGATCTCGAGCAGCTGCGGCAGCTCCTCACCTGCGGTGAAGATATCCGCATAAGCAAGCAGCTGAGTCGTGGCGCGATAGTTGTTGACGGCCACGACAAAGCTCTCCTCGTCGTCCACCGGAGTACCATCGGGCCAAGTCAAATTCTGAATACGGTCACCCGGCTCTTTGGAGATGTCGATGTCATAATCAACACCTGCAAAGGCATCATACAGGTAGTAGCGGGTGGACGGGTCGAATGCGATGGTGAGGTCGCCCGGCTCATAGGTCTTGAAGAAGGCCGCCGACCACTCCATGAAGCGGCGGAGCTGCCAGCCCTTCATCTGCAGCTTGTACAGGGTGTTCTGGTAAGTATAGATATTTGCCATATCGCACTTGCGGAGAACGCCTTCCTTTACCATCGAGGTCATCGAAGTCATGGAACATGCCGAGACCTTTGCGTCGGTGTAGTACATCTGGACCTCGTTGACGAAATCCAGCATCGCAGTGTCCTCGATCATCGGCTGAGGAATTTCCGCAATTTCATTCTCCGGTGCAAGGTCGCCGCCGCGCAGTTCACCGATGGGCGTCACAGCGTCCTCCTTGGCGCGGGTGTCGTAGGAAGCCAACAGCTCGGTCAGAGCGGGGTCGGGCTCGTAGTCCTTGATGGTGAGGTTCTCGGAGGTGCGGTTGACGACCTTCCACTTGCCGTTCATCTGACGCTCGAGGTAGAGATGAATTTCCGACAGCGTTGCGCCTGCGTTCTTGTTCTCGACGACGAGAACGCCGTTGATCATCTGGTTGGGGATACTCTTATGGCCGTGTGCGGCGACGATGACATCGAACTCGGGGCAGGCATTTGCCAAGTCGGTGACGCCAGAGCCAGCCACACCGTACTCGTTGTCGATGTCCATGTGCATAACGCCGACCAGAACGTCGACCTTGTTCTTGATCTGGTCGATGATCTTGCGGGACTCGTCCACCGGGTTGGTGACCGTCCAACCCGTCAGGTTCTTGGCATCCCAACGGCTGATGTTGGGCGTGACCATACCGATGAGGCCGATCTTGACGCCCTTCTTGTTGATGATGGTGTAGCCGTCTGCCAGAGGCTTTCCCTCCGGGCTGTAGACATTGCCCGTCAGAACTTTGGCTTTCTGCTCTGCCATGACCTTTTCCAGAACATCCATGCCATAGTTGTACTCGTGGTTGCCCGTCGTCCAGACGTCATAGCCGATGGCATTCATCGCCGCGATCATCGGATGCACATCGTCGTTCAGGAACAGCTCGGCAGAGTTTGCCTGAATGGTATCGCCCGCGTCGACCACCAGCGTGGTGTCGGTGCGGTTCTCCTTGATGGCGGTCGCCTGCTGTGCCACACTGCCCGAGGCGTCCGCCTTGTTTGCCGCATAATCCCACGGGTCGAACTTGCCGTGGGTGTCACTGGTCGCTAAAATCTGTAAGTCCATCTTCCATAAGTTCTTCAGGTCACAGGCCGATGCTGCCGGAGTCAGGCATCCTGCTGCCGCTGCAACGGTAGCGGATGCGGTCGCTGCCTTCAGAAAATTACGCCGGGAAATCATCTTGTTTTTCATAAGAGCCTCCACTTTCCATAGGTACTTTGTATTTTTAAGTATACGTCCACGTTCTGCTCTTTGGCAATGGCCGTTATAGAGAAAAATCTCTCTGAATTTTAGACAATTTCTCTATATCTCAAAAAAGTAAGACTTTTCTCTTCGGTCAGTTTAACACAGTTCATTCTTTGCATGAAACCAGCTTTATGAAAAACCGCTGTAAAATTTGCAGACAAAAAGCCCCATGTCCGACGGATCCGTTCCGGCATGGGGCTCACTGTCCTGTTATGCTTTTAAATCAGATCTCGATCTTGCCGAAGCTGAAATCTGCAAAGTCGTCCACACGCTCGGTGCGCTTGGGTGCGACGGGTGCGGCGTTCTCTGCATCACGGGGTGCATAAGTGCGCTCGGGCACACCGTTAGGACGCGGACCACGGGAAGAACGGTTGCCGCGATAGCCACCATTGCGACCGCCGCGCTCGTTCCGGTCACCGCCGCGATAACCGCCGCGGTTGCCATTGGGACGGCGGCCATTTCCGCCGCGGCCACCGCGCGGGCGACGCTCGCCGTAGGTGTTCTCGGTCTGTGCGTTGGGATCAGTGGAGTAGATGACGACGCGACGGTCACGGCCCTCGCCCTTGCTCTCACTCCGGACGCCCTCCATCTTGCCGATAGCAGAATGGATGATGCGGCGTTCGTAGGGGTTCATCGGCTCCATCGCAAAGCTGCGGCCAGTCTTGCGGACCTTTGCACCAATGCGCTGTGCCAGTGCGGTCAGGTCGCTCTCGCGCTTGCCGCGATAGCCTGCAACGTCCAGACCCAGCTTGATGTAGTCGCCCTCGAGACGGTTTGCAACGAGGCTTGCCAGATAGGACAGGCTCTCCATCGTCTCACCACGGCGGCCGATGAGTGCACCCAGCTTCTCACCATCCAGACGGATGATGGTAGCCTCGCCCTTCTGCACGGCACTGAAAGTGACGTCCTGCACGCCCATCAGGGTGATGACCTCGCGCAGGTACTCGACAGCAGCCTTGACCTTGGCGTTCTCCTCGATGTTGATGGGGACTTCCGGCTCTTCGCCCTCCTCGGTCGGCTCGGCCGCAGTCTCGACCGGAGCGGCCTCCACTGCGGGTACAGGCTCAGCGGCAGGCTCTTCCACCGGAGCAGCAGCCTCCACGACAGGAGCAGGCTCTTCGGCCTTCTCCTCCACGGGAGCGGCCGTTTCCTCGACGACGGGAACGACAGGCTCCTCCACCACCGGGACAGCAGCCGGAGCATCCGGCTCTTCGACCTTTACCAGAACTTTGGCCGGGGTCAGCTTCAGACCCAGAAAACCAGTTTTCTGAGGCATTTCCAGAACCTCATAGCTCACGTTGAGGTCATCTGCCTGCACACCCAGCAGGGCGCAGGCCTTTGCGCGGGCTTCGTCAACCGTCTTGCCGGTTGCTTCCTGAGTACGGATCATAACCGTTAATCCTCCTTTTTGTGTTCCAGCTCGCTCAGCGGTACGGTGCGCTCGTCCTTATAGCGTTCGGCGTCCAGCTGACGGGCATACTCCAAACGACGCTTGTTCATCTCGCTTGCGGATACGTTCTTCTCGACGGTCTTTCCGGTCTTTTCATCGGTGACCTTGATGGTGGTGCTCTTCACGCCACGCTTCTCTTCCTTCTTGCGGGCGGCCATCTGCTCGAGGACCTCCTGCTTCATTTTTTCGGGGTCATAGATCTTCTTCATGACGATGCTCTGGACGGTCATGAGGATGTTGGAAACGACATAGTACAGAGAGAATGCGCAGGGAACGGTGAAGCAAAAGAACAGATACATCAGCGGCATCATATACATGGTCAGCTTCATGCTGCCCTGCATCTCCTGACCGGAGGCCTTCATGCTGATGTGGGTGGACAGGAACATCGTTACGATTGCCAGAATGGGGAAAATCAGCAGCGGCAGGTTCTCTGCTGCCAGGCTGTACTGAGGCACGCGGGTCAGGTCGATGCCGAAGAAGTCCATGTGCTGGCCGAACTCGGTGATGGTGCTGACCTGCTCCGGGGTGAAGCAGCTCGTCACGGTGGACTCGCCTGCCAGAACTTGTGCGATGATATTGGTATCGCGGGTAACGGTGGTGAAGCTGATGCCCAGTGCGGTCAGAGCCTCACCTGCGGCGGTGATGGTGTCCGTACCGATGTGGAAAATGCGCTGCAGGGGGCGGTACACGACCTCGATGACGCCGAACATGACAAGGAAGTTGACGAGCATCGGCAGACAGCCAGCGGAGGGCTTATAGCCGTACTGCTGGAGCTTGAGCATCTCTTCCTGCTGCTTTTCGGGCTTGTCCTTGTACTTTTTCTGGATGTCCATCAGCATGGGCTGGAATGCGGACATCCGCGCCATGCTCTTCTGCTGATTGAGCTGGAGCGGGATCTTCACCAGCGTGATGAGCATGGTGAACAGGATGATGTCCCAGCCATAGTTGGGGATCAGCTTGTAGATCCACTCCATTACATAGCCGAGAGGCCAGCCGAGGATGTATAAAGGATTCATATCTTCGTCCATTCTGCCCCGTCTGTGGCACGGGACGTCTTATTTTTATCGAAGGACACCCCGCCCACAGTACGGCGCGTCACAAGAAGCATAGTTTTCAACGCTTTCCATCGTGTCTGGTGGAAAACAGTCTTGCCGGGGAGAGCTTTCGCTCCGGATTCGTCCAGCGGCCTTTTTCGGGCACAGGGTCGAACCCCCATCTCCCCAGCGGATTGCACCGGGAGATCCGGGCGACCGTCAGCAGCAATCCCTTGACACAGCCATGCGTTTCGATGGCCTGCAATGCGTAGTTGCTGCAGGACGGGCTGAACCGGCAGTTTCGTCCCAGAGCCGGGCTGATAAACCGCTGATAGAACCGGATCGGCGTACAGAGGGCGCGGCGGCAGCTCTGCCGGAATCTGCTGCTCACTGGGCAGCGTCCGGCTTCCGCACGGGCGGAAGAGTCGCCGGGGGCGGTGCATCCGGCCGCTTGGCCTTATCGGGCAGCCCTGCCTGTGCGAACAGCTTTGCAACGACGCTGCTCACCTGCCAGCTCTTCAGGCGGGGGGTCATCCCGCGGGCAACGAATACGAGATCATAGCCGCCGATGTTATAGTCCAGATGCTCGTCGATGGCGGCTTTCATGACCCGGCGCGCACGATTGCGCTGGACAGCATGGCCGATCTTCTTGGTGGCCGTCAGACCCACCCGGGTCTTTTTGCTGCGGGTCTTGAGGACGTAGAGCACCAGTGCCGGGTTGACATAGGACTTTCCGCGTGCATACACCCGGCCGAACTCGCTGTTGCGTTTGAGCGGTCGATAACGCATTTCCGGCACCTCCTTTTCGGAAAATTCGATTTGGGGAGCATCGTTCCGGTAAAAGACAATGCTCATGTTTCAGTATAGCAAAAAAACGCCGACTTTGAAAGTGTGTCCGGGCGTTTTTCAGTACAATTCTTGGCGAAAATTTTAGTTAAAACGTCAATGCCCCGCTCGAGGGGAAAATAAAAAAGGCCGCCAATTCGATATCAGCGGCCTTTTGTGCGCATGTTCAATTCTGCGCCCGACCCATCGCAATGCAGCGGGATCAGACAGTCAGGCTCTTGCGGCCCTTAGCACGGCGAGCATTGATGACCTTACGGCCGTTCTTGGTGCTCATGCGGGTCAGAAAGCCATGAACTTCCTTGCGCTGACGCTTCTTGGGCTGAAAAGTTCTCTTCATGGTTGTATCCTCCGTAAAAACTTGTCCCCTATGAATGGGGTCTTTCGTGAGTCCCAGATGGGGACAGGCTTGCAATTCAACAGTATATCGCACACTATCCCCTTCTGTCAAGCACTTTTTTCGCTTTCCTTCAAACTTTTTGTGAATTTTCTTGTGAAAAGATTTTCAACTTTTTCACCGTTTTCCGGTGGAAAACCTTTTATCCACCATATCTTGTGGCCGTTTCTTCTGTTGGACACAAGACTTTTGGCCGGACGAAGATACGTCTTTTCTTATGTATTATAAATTACCTTATAGTAATATAGACGCAGGGAGATTTTTGTGGTATACTAATCTAGTATCAGCAGCATTGTTGAAAACTTCAATGGAGTGGATGTTTTATGGATTCTTTCAAGGACGTTTTAGAGGCCGCTCAGAGCTACTGCAAAACGCAGATGGCTGAGCCGACCTATAATCTTTATATCGACGGCCTCGAGCCCATCAGCTTTGAGGACTCGAGCCACATCACCCTCTCGGTCCGGAACGATTTTATCTGCAAGATTGTCACCGACCGCTATCTCGGCCTGCTTAAGGAGGCGTTCAAGACCGTGCTGGGCTTCGACGTGGACATCACCCTCGTCGTCCCAAGCACCCCGCCCCACGAGGTCGTTCTCGCACAGCAGTATGAGGCAAACCCCGCCTCTCCGCAGGGAAATTATGAGTTCACCTTCGAGAACTTCATCAAAGGCCCGTCCAACCAGTTCGCATTCGCGGCTGCACAGGCGGTCGCGGCCAATCCCTCGGGCGCATACAATCCGCTGTTCATCTATGGCGGCTCAGGTCTGGGCAAGACTCACCTGCTGACCGCCATCCAGACCGAGATCAAGCGCACCCACCCCGATTTCGTCATCATGTATGTCACCTGCGAGCAGTTCACCAACGAGCTGATCGCCGCCATCCGTGCCGGAAGTACGGAAGATTTCCGGATGAAATACCGCGTCGCCGACCTGCTGCTGGTCGACGATATCCAGTTCATCGCCGGAAAAGAATCGACGCAGGAAGAATTTTTCCACACCTTCAACTCTCTGCACGACGCACACAAGCAGATCGTCATCGCCTCCGATCGCCCCGCAAAGGAGATCAAGAGCCTCGAAGAGCGTCTGCGCACCCGCTTCGAGTGGGGTCTGACTGCCGATGTCCAGCCGCCAGATTTTGAGACCCGTGTTGCCATCGTCAAGCGCAAGGCAGAGCTTCTCCACCTCGACCTGCCCGAGGACGTTGCGGAATTTATCGCGAACCATCTGAAAAATAACATCCGTCAGCTCGAGGGAGCGGTCAAAAAACTGAACGCCTACTACATGCTCGAGGGCATCCAGCCGGTCATCAGCGTCGCACAGAATGCCATCAAGGATATCCTGAACGAGACGCAGCCCGTGCCGGTCACCATCGAGAAGATCGTGGGTGAGGTTTCGCGTACCTTCAATGTTTCTCCCGCCGACATCCGTGGTACGAAGCGGAACGCAAACGTCGCCTCTGCCCGTCGTGTCGCCATCTACATCCTGCGGGAGGTCACCGGAATGAGCATGGAGGAGATCGGCCGTGAATTCTCCGGCCGCGACCATTCCACTATCGTCTACTCCCTCAAAACGATGGAGCGTGACATGAAAAACGACCAGCATTTGCGGGAAACAGTCAGCGACATCATCAAAAACGTCAAAGCATAAAACGGGAGAAGTCTGACTCTTGCAGGAGCAGTCGAACCCCAAATATAGGGAAAAACCGGAAGAAAACGTACAAAACGGAACAAGATATTGTGGTCGAAGCCCAAACCTTTCCACTCTTTCCACCAAGTTTTCAACATTCAACCTCCGATATCAACATCGCCTGTGGAAAGATCCCGGACAGCACACCATTCAACGATCCTTTCACATCACATTCACAATCCCGTGGAAAACAAAACCTCCGCATGATTCCAGCACTTTTCCGAGTTTTCAACATCTTCCCCACTCCCTACTACGATTACTACAACAAGTTCAATATAGAAAACAGGATTTCTCAGACAAAACAATGGGAAACAACTGCATTTCTCTGTGAAAAACAATTTTCTTGAGAAGGAGAGACCAAATTTGAACATTATCTGCGATAAAACCCTCTTAAGCTCTGCAATTGACGGCGTATCCAAAGCTGTCACAGCACGGTCGACCATCCCGGTACTGGAGGGCATCCTCCTGAAAGCCGAAGGTTTTCAACTGACTCTGACCGGATACGACCTCGAAATGGGTATCGTCACCACCATCGAGGCCAATGTCAAAGAGCCGGGCGAGATCGTGCTGAATGCAAAACTGCTTAGCAGCATGATCAGCCGGATGCCTGCAGGTCAGATCACCATCCAGTCGGCCGAAAACGGCAAAACGACCATCCAGAGCGGCGTCGCTCAGTTTGAGATCCAGTCCATGGCCGCTACCGATTTCCCCGAGCTTCCCAACACGGGCGCAGAAGAGACCCTCACCATCAAGACAGGCGTTCTGCGGGATATGATCGAGCGCACCCTGTACGCCGTCAGTCAGGACGAGAAAAAACCTGCGCATACTGGTGAATTATTCGAGATCGAGCCGAATAAGCTGATCGTCGTTGCACTAGACGGCTACCGTCTGGCGATCGTCGAACGCCCAGTGACCGCGATGAAAGACATCCGCATCATCGTCCCCAGCAAGACCATGAACGAAGTCAGCCACCTGCTGGCAAATGACGATGAAGAGCTTGTCCACATCTGTGCCAACCGCCGTTACGCCGTCTTTATGACCGCTGGCTACACCATCATGAGCCGCCTGATTGAGGGCGAATTCCTCAACTATCACAACGTCATTCCGACCGATAGCCGCACCCGGGTCACACTGGATACCAAGGAGTTCATCGAGACCATTGAGCGTGCTTCTCTGATTATTACAGAGCGTTTAAAGAACCCCCTCCGCATTTCCTTTACTGCGGGTAAAGTCGTTGTCCGCTGCCAGACCAATCTGGGCCGTGTCGTCGACGAGTTTAATGCACAGTGTGAGGGTGACGAAGTTGAAATCGGTTTCAATAACCGCTACCTGTTAGATGCTCTCCGGAACGCCCGCACCGAGCAGGTCCGGCTCGAGATCAGCGGCCCGCTGAGCCCGGTCAAAGTCCTGCCCGCAGAAGGCAGCGACTTCCTGTATCTGGTCCTTCCCGTCCGCTTTAAGAACGACTAAGAGGCGTAATTATGCAGAAAATTCTCATTCATACCGAATTCATCAAGCTGGATGCTCTGCTGAAATATGCAGGCCTGTGCGAAACGGGCGGCGAGGCCAAGGAGCTGGTGCAGGGCGGCGCAGTCAAGGTCAACGGCGAGGTCTGCACCATGCGCGGCAAGAAATGCCGTGCGGGTGATACCATCGAACTGGACGGCCAGACTGTCACCATCGGACAGGGCAACTAAATGCGTCTGCTCTCGTTAGAAGTCCAAAATTATCGAAACATCGTCACCGCAAGTCTGACTCCCGGAAGAGAGCTGACGGTCATCTGCGGCAATAACGGACAGGGCAAGACCAACCTGCTGGAAGCCATCTGGCTGTTGACCGGAGGAAAAAGCTTCCGGGGTGGCAAGGATGCTGAACTGATCCGGTGTGGTGAACCCTTTGCGGTCCTGCAGGCGTCCACCATCCGTGCACAACGGGAGGAGGCCGACCCGAATGACTCGACCAATGTTCGAATCACCATCGGCGCACCCGGTTCATCCCGACCGGGTCGGATGGCGTCGGTCAACGGAGCTGCTCCCAAACGGGCGGCATCCCTTGCGGGCAGCTTTCCGGCGGTCGTATTCGACCCGGGACACCTCAGCCTCGTCAAGGGCGCACCGGAAGGACGGCGGAAATTTCTGGATGCTGCCCTCTGTCAGCTCTACCCGGGCTATCTGACCCTCTACCGCCGCTATGTCCGGACGTTGCAACAGAAAAACGCACTGATCCGGCGTTCTTCTGTGACCCGGGAGCGTCCCTATGCGGAAAAAATCGCGATACTGGATGTGCTGAACACTGAGCTTGCTCAGCTGGGCGAGGCCATCCAGCATCGCCGCCGTGCTTATCTGGAACTGCTTGCCCCCATCGCATGCTCCAACTACGAGGAGCTTTCCCATGGAGCAGAGCGTCTGACCCTGCGCTATGCGGCGCAGTTTGAGCCGGGCGGTCTGGCGGTACTGCTGAAGTCTCGGCAGAACGATGAGCTTCGCGCCGGACAGAGCCTTTGCGGACCGCACCGGGAGGATTTAGAGCTTCTGCTGGACGGCCAGCCCGCAAGGGTGTTCGCCAGCCAAGGACAGCAGCGAAGCGTCGTCCTCAGCCTGAAAATGGCAGAGGCGGCAGCAGCAGCGGCCATTACGGGCGAACATCCGGTGCTTCTGCTGGACGATGTGCTCAGCGAGCTGGATGACAGCCGCAAGCAATATCTGCTGACCCGGATGCGGGAAAAGCAGACCTTCGTCACCAGCTGTGATGATACGGCCTTCCTGAAAACCGATGGCGAAGTCTATCGGATGGAGGGCGGCGTCCTCAGCAAAGTTTAAAATTATACAAATAGGAGAATCTCATGTACTTGCATCTGGGGCGGGATTATGTGCTGAACGAGCGGGACATCATCGGCATCTTCAACTTGGAGACGACGACCATCTCCCCGCGCGGCCGGGAATTCCTGAACTATGCCCAGAAAAACGGCGCAGTCGTCAGCCTGTCGGATGAACTGCCCCAGAGCTATGTTCTGGCGGACGCCCCGGTGGATACCGTGTATCTGTCTGAGCTGTCGCCTGCCGCGCTCAAACGCCGTGCAGAGCAGAGATTCGAGTAATGCCAAATGGCGATTTTTATCGCTTTTAAATAGATTTTTACAGAAACTTTTGATATAAGGGAGAAAGGAAATGGCAGAGGAAATTATCACCAGCACCAACGCCGAGACCGCGACCGACCACGAGTATAACGCCAGTGAGATCCAGGTCTTGAAGGGACTGGAAGCGGTTCGCAAGCGTCCGGGCATGTATATCGGCTCGACGGGTGAGCGCGGCCTGCATCATCTGGTCTATGAGATCGTGGACAACGCGATCGACGAGGCTCTGGCAGGCTACTGCGACCACATCGAGGTCAAAATTCTGAAGGACAATATCATTCAGGTCACGGACAATGGCCGTGGTATCCCCGTGGATATTCAGGCGGATACGGGCCTTCCCGCTGTCACCGTCGTTTACACCATCCTGCACGCAGGCGGCAAGTTCGGCGGCGAGAACTCCGGCTATAAGGTGGCCGGCGGTCTGCACGGCGTCGGCGCGTCGGTCGTCAACGCCTGCTCCGAGTGGCTGACCGTCAATGTCCGCCGCGATGGGCACGAGTATGAGCAGACCTTCCGCCGCGGCGACCCGGACGGCGACCTCAAGTGCATCGGCACGGTCGACCCGAGCGTGACCGGAACCCGCGTCACCTTCAAGCCCGATCCGGAAATGTTCAAGGATACGACGGTTTATAACTTTGAGACGCTGGAAAAGCGTCTGCGCGAGGAGAGCTTCCTGAACGCAGGTGTCAAGATCACCCTGACCGACGAACGCGAGCTGTACACCCCCGTTCTCGAGGACGGTCAGGAGGGCGAGCCCTGCTACCGTTCCGAGGTCATGTGCTATGAGGGCGGCATCAAGAGCTTCGTCACATACCTGAATGAAAAGCGCAACCTCGAGGTCCTGCACCCCAACGTCATCTATCTCAAGGGTCAGACCGACCGCGGCATGGCCGAGATCGCATTGCAGTATAATTCCAGCTATAACGAACTGGTTCTGAGCTTCGCAAACAACGTCAATACGCCGGATGGCGGCACCCACGAAGAGGGCTTCCGCAGCAGCCTGACCCGTGTGTTCAACGATTACGGCCGCAGCCATGGCCTGCTCAAGGACAAGGACGAGAACCTGTCCGGCGCAGACGTCCGCGAGGGTCTGATCTGCGTTATTTCCGTCAAGCTGCAGGAGGCCGAATTTGAGGGCCAGACCAAGGCAAAGCTTGGTAATACCGAGATCCGCACCCTCGTCTCCAACATGGTCTATACCAAGCTGATGGAGTTCTTTGAGGAGAACCCCGGCGTTGCAAAGGCTATCTTTGAGAAGGCAACGCAGGCCGCCCGTGCCCGTGCCGCAGCAAAGAAGGCGCGTGAGCTGGTGCGCCGTAAGAGCGCGCTGGAGACGAGCCGGATGCCCGGCAAGCTGGCAGACTGCCGCGAAAAAGACCCCTCCCGCACTGAGATTTTCATCGTCGAGGGCGATTCTGCAGGCGGCTCAGCCAAGATGGGACGCGACTCGGCAATTCAGGCCATCCTGCCTTTGTGGGGCAAGATGCTGAACGTCGAAAAGGCTCGTGCAGACCGCATTTACGGCAACGATAAACTCATGCCCGTCGTTCTGGCTCTGGGTTGCGGCATCGGTGAGGAATTCGATATCTCCAAACTGCGCTATGACAAGGTGTTCATCATGGCCGATGCCGATGTCGACGGTTCGCATATCTGCACCCTGATGCTGACCTTCTTCTTCCGCTATATGCGGCCGCTCATCGAGCAGGGTCACGTCTATGTTGCTCAGCCGCCGCTGTTCAAGGTGCAGAAGGGCAACACGGTCAAGTACGCCTACAACGACGCAGAAATGGCGATCCTGTCGCAGGAAATGCCGGGCGCGAAGGTCAACCGCTATAAGGGCCTTGGTGAGATGAACCCTGAGCAGCTCTGGGAGACCACCATGAACCCCGAGAACCGCGTCATCGTCCGCATCACCATCGAGGATGCAGAGAAGGCCGACGAAGCTTTCACCATCCTGATGGGCGATCAGGTCGAGCCTCGCCGCCGCTTTATCGAGACCAACGCCCAGTACGCAAAGCTGGACGTCTAATCTAATCGGAGGAACAAATGGAAGAAGATTATGTGATGATACCGGGCAGCGGTACCAAGATGATCATCCGCGACGTCAAGAAGGAGATCGAGACGGCGTTTCTGGATTACTCCATGTCGGTCATCGTGGCGCGTGCCCTTCCGGATGTGCGTGATGGTCTGAAACCCGTCCACCGCCGCATTCTTTATACCATGCACGAGCGCGGCAACGACCCCAGCCATGCATACCGTAAATCCGCCGATACCGTCGGTGCGGTGCTGGGTTCGTATCACCCGCACGGCGACGCATCGGTCTATGACGCAATGGTCCGTCTGGCACAGGATTTCTCCCTGCGCTATCCGCTGGTGGACGGCCAAGGTAACTTCGGTTCGGTCGACGGCGACCCTCCGGCAGCTTACCGTTACACCGAGGCCCGCATGAGCCGGATGGCGGTCGAGATGCTGACCGACATCGACAAGGACACCATCGACTGGGATCCCAACTTCGACGAGACGAAGAAAGAGCCCAGTGTCCTGCCCAGCCGCTTCCCCAACCTGCTCGTCAACGGCAGTCAGGGCATCGCGGTCGGTATGGCGACCAACATCCCGCCCCACAACCTCGGCGAAGTCATTGACGGCTGTGTGGCCTATATCGAGAACCCCGACATCGACCTTGCCGGTCTGATGGAATATATCAAAGGCCCGGATTTCCCGACGGCGGGTATCATCATGGGTCGGAGCGGCATCCGTGCAGCCTACGCAACAGGTCGTGGCAAAATTACCCTGCGCGGCCGTGCGACCATCGAAGAGACCAAGAATGGCCGCACCCAGATCATCATCACTGAGATCCCCTATATGGTGAACAAGGCTCGTCTCATCGAGAATATGGCCGAGCTCGTCAAGGATAAGCGTATCGAGGGCATCACGGGTCTGAACGATGAAACCAACCGCAAGGGTATGCGTATCGTCGTCGACATCCGCAAGGATGCCAATGCGCAGGTCATCCTGAACCAGCTGTATCAGTACACCCAGCTGCAGGATACCGTCGGCGTCATCATGCTGGCCATCGACCACAAAGTGCCGAAGGTCATGACCCTGAAGCAGATGATCCAGAAGTACGTCGAGTTCCAGGATGAAGTTGTCCGCCGCCGTACTCAGTATGACCTGAAGAAGGCGAAGGAGCGCGCCCACATCCTCGAGGGTCTGAAGAAGGCCACCGACATCGTGGACGAACTCATTGCCACCATTCGTTCCTGCAAGGGCGGCATGGCCGAGGCAAAGGCTGCTATCATGGACCAGTTCGGCTTCGATGACCCGCAGGCTGATGCCATCGTGAAACTGCAGCTGGGCCGTCTGGCTGGTCTGGAAATCCTCAAGATCGAGGAAGAACTCAGCGGCCTGCAGGCAAAGATCGAGGATTGGGAAGACATCCTCGCAAACGACGCCCGCGTTCTCGAAATCGTCAAGAACGAGCTGCTGGATATGAAGAAACGATTCGGCGACGACCGCCGCACGGAAATTGAGTCCGTCAACGGTGAAGTCGACATCGAGGACCTCATTGCCGAGGAGCAGTGCGTCTATACTCTGACCGAGGCTGGCTACATCAAACGTCAGCTCAAGGCCACCTATCAGGCACAGCGTCGCGGCGGACGCGGCATCTCCGGCATGACCCGCAAGGAAGAGGACATCGTGCAGGAAATGTTCGTCGGTTCGACCCACGATTATGTCCTGTTCGTCACCGACCGCGGCCGGATGTTCCGCATCAAGGGCTACACCATCGCCGAGGGCAGCCGCACCAGTAAGGGCAGCAACATCGTCAACCTGCTCCAGCTGGCTGAGGGCGAAAAGGTCACCAACATGCTCTGCTATCCCCGTGAGGACGATAACAACAAGGGCGGCTATGTGACGATGGTGACGAAGCAGGGTCTTATCAAGCGTACCCCGCTGGAACAGTATGCGAACATCCGCAAGACGGGTCTCATCGGTATCGCGCTGAACGAGGGCGATGCTCTGGCATGGACGCGCCTGACGACCGGACACGATATGCTTATCGTTGCGACCCGCAACGGTCAGGCCATCCGCTTCAACGAAGAGGATGCCCGCCCGATGGGACGCAGCGGCCACGGTGTCCGTGCCATCAAGCTGGCCGAGGGCGATGAAGTCGTCGGTGTCTGCATCTGCCGCGAGAATGCGACCATCCTGACCGTCACCGAGAACGGCAAGGGACGCCGTTCGGATATCGACACCTACCGCATCACCGCGCGCGGTGGTAAGGGCATCCGCAACTACGACGTCACCAAGGACAAGGTCGCAGCGGTTAAAATTGTTGACGATGTGGACGACATCCTGCTGAGCAGTCAGGAAGGCATCATCATCCGTCTCCACGCAAATGAGATTCCGCTCCAGAGCCGCTATGGTTCTGGCGTCCGTGTCATGCGTCTGGGCGAGAACGATAAGGTCATGGTTCTGGCTCGTACCGACCACGACGACGAGGCACAGACCGAAAAGATCGAGGCCGAGGAGGGCGACGAAGAGCCGACCGCAGAACAGCTGGCCGAGATGGAAGCTGCCGATGAAGCATCCGCAGAGGAAAAGCCCGAGGCAGAGGCCGCTGAGACCAGCGAAGAATAAGCAGATATCCCGTGGGATTTTACCAAAACAGGCGATTCGATAAAATTTTGAAAAGTTAGCCTAGACTTCAGCATAAAAGTGTGCTAAGATAACGAAACAATCACAAATACCCATGGGGGAGTAGCAAGCACTTTGCAGAAGTGCAGCAAGTCAACATAATGACCGATTGCAGCGGTCTGGCTTGCTTTAATATGCGAGACTCATGTGTTTTGGTGCGAGTACCAACGCCCATACACATCGAGTCATGCCGTAAAAATGACCCGGAATTGGACGTCACGCGCCGATTCCGGGTTTTTGTTGCCCTTGCGGGAGCTTTTCTCCCCTCACCGCCCACCAATTCCGGTCAAATCAGGAGGCAGAATTATGGAATGGAGTATCTTATTTTTCGTCAACAGTGCATTGCTGGGCGTCGGTCTGGCAATGGACGCGTTTTCCGTCTCGATGGCAAACGGCCTGCATGAGCCGAACATGTCCAAGAGCAAGGGCGCAAAGATCGCCGGCACGTTCGGCGTGTTTCAGGCTGTCATGCCGATGACGGGCTGGATCTGCGTCCACACCATCGTCGAGCTGTTCTCGTCCTTTGAAAAGTTCATCCCGTGGATCGCACTCATCCTGCTGGCCTACATCGGCGGCAAGATGCTCATCGAGGGCATCAAGGGCGAGGAGGCTGAGGAGGCCGACGAGCTGAGCGCGGGCGCACTCTTCGTACAGGGCGTGGCGACCAGCATCGATGCACTGTCGGTCGGTTTCACCATCTCGGAGTATGGCTGGCTGATGGCTCTGGTCTGCTCCCTCATCATCGCGACCGTCACCTTCTTCATCTGTGAGGCAGGTCTGTCCATCGGCAAGAAGTTCGGCACGAAGCTCTCCGGCAAGGCATCCATCCTCGGCGGTGTCATCCTTATCGGCATCGGCCTCGAAATTTTCATCACCGGTATTATGGGCTGATTTAAAATTCAAAAAAGTGTTCTCCGTGGAACATTTTCAGAGAGCAGAAGAGGGACGCCATTCGGCGTCCCTCTTCTGCTCTCTGTTATTCTGTAAAATAATCGGCATATTCCTCGGTCAGCTTGGAGCCAAGCCGACGGATGCCGCCGTAAAGATGCCGCTCCACCAGCGGCTCAAAGGCGGCCAAGTCGCATCGCTCGATGGCGTCGATGAGGTTGTGATGGTCGGCGATGACCTCGGCCAGTCCCCCGCTCGTCATAGTGTCCAGCATCCGGAAGCGGCTGTAATCGGCGTGGGCGTTTTGGAGCGTCCGCCAGAGATACATCTTGTCCATCGCGGCGAACCACGTCTCGTGAAGCAGACGGTCGGCCTCGTATAAGCGGTTGAAGTCGGGTGTCTCGGCGTGTGCCAGCGCGTCATAGGCCTCGGCACGCTGACGAATCAGTGCCCGCTGCTCCGGCGTGCATTTGGGCGCGAAATCCCGCAGGACCTTCGCTTCGACCGCTGTGCGCTCGTAAATCAGCTCGTCCACGATGTCCCGGTTCAGGCGGGTGACGGTCGTTCCCTTGTAGGGGACGATCTTGACAAGGCCGTTCTCCTGCAATTTCTGAAGCGCGACCCGAACCATCGAGCGCGGCGCGTTGAACCGCGCACAGAGCGGGTTCTCGCTCAGGGATGCCCCGGGACGGAGAGTCAGGTCGATGATCTCCCGTTCCAGTACGGCGTAAATTTCCGCATCGTTTTTGTATTGTTTCTCCATAGTCGATACCACGTTAAAAGATCCAAATTTCTCCATCCGGGATTTCCAAAGCGAACTCCATCTTCTTCCCGGTCACGGGATGCAGGAACGAAAGCCCGGCACTCTGAAGCGCGATGTTCCCCTTCACCCGGCTGCCGTATTTGCCGTCTCCCATCAGCGGATGACGGCGGGACGCGAACTGCACCCGAATTTGGTGGGTGCGTCCGGTGTGGAGGGTAATTTCCGCCAGACTCCGGGTCTGGTCGGCGGAAACGGCCGCAATGCGGTATTCCAGCACGGCCTCCCGGACGCCTTTTCGAGGACGGCTGACCGGGAACACCCGTCCCTTCCGGCTGTCCTTGAAGAGGTAGTCCCGCAGGATGCCCTCGGGCGGGAGCTTCTCGTCCGGAATGCCGGAAATGACCGCCCGGTATTTCTTGACGAAAACGGGTGATGCGGGGCTGTTCTTGGAAGGCTCTGCCCGGCCGTCCAGCACGGCATAGGCTTCCTGACTCTGTGTCACCTGACGGCTCAGCTCGGCGGCGGCAGCGGGCGTTTTGGCGTAGACCATCAGACCGGACACTCCGGTGTCGAGTCGATGGATGACGCCGACGTAAGCCTCCGGCTTTCCCCAAAGCTCCCGCAGTCTGGCCGGGACGTCTCCCTCGCTGGACAGTCCGGCGGGCTTGTTCAGGACGACCAGCGCATCATCTTCGTAGAGTATCACAGCTTGCCCTCAGAAATCAGAGCCTTGAGCTTCAGGATACCCGCGATGGTCTTGCCGTCTTTGATCTCACCGCTCATCACCATCTCATAGGCTTTGTCCAGCGGGACACGGTCAGGGGTCAGGAACTCGTCGGCGTCGAGGTGCATGTGGGTCTCGTGAAGTCCGGTGGCGACCCAAGTGTAGATGACCTCGGTGTCATAGCCGACGGTCGGGAAGAACTCGCCCAGAGAGGTGTAGTGGTCGGCGGTCAGGCCGCACTCCTCTTCCAGCTCCCGCTTGGCGGCTTCAAAGGGGTCCTCACCCTTTTCCAGCTTGCCCGCAGGCAGCTCCCATAATTCCTGCTGCATGGCATAGCGGAACTGGCGCACCATGCAGATCGTGCCGTCGGCAAAATAAGGCAGGATGCAGGCACCGCCGTGGTGGTGTACCACTTCGCGGGTAGCGGTCTTGCCGTTTTCCAGCAGGGCGGTGTCCTTTGTCAGGGTGATGACCCGACCCTCGAACAGTACCTCGCTGGTCAGTGTTTTCTCGTAATGTACAGCTGCATCCATTGTGATCTCGTCCTTTCCGTCTGGTTGATTGGGATAAGCTCAGTTTACGGCAATCCATGTACGATTGTCAATTCTAAATTAAGGATAAATTAAGAAAAAGCCCTTTAAATTGCCAGAAGCTTAAAAAACAGCAAGAAAGAATGCAACAAAAGACACAAGCGTAAAAAACCTACAAAAATTTTTTTGAATTTTTGTGGTGTTTTGCTAGGTGGTTTGCATTTACAACCCGGGCGGAATTTGTTATCATATTATATGAGCAATAGTGCCTTTTAGGGGATCTCCGGCCCCGCGGGAGCTATTGCCCCGCGCAAAAGGTACCAAATTCTGAACAATGGAGGAAGAAAAATGCCTATCGTTAGAGCAAAGCAAACTATGGATGGCAATACCGCTGCCGCCCATGTAGCATATGCCTACACGGACGTAGCTGCTATCTATCCTATTACCCCGTCTTCTCCGATGGCTGACTCTGTGGACCAGTGGTCCGCAGCCGGTCAGAAGAACATCTTCGGCAACCAGGTCAAGGTCGTCGAGATGGAGTCTGAGGCTGGCGCAGCCGGCGCAGTTCACGGCTCTCTGGGTGCAGGTGCAGTTACCACCACCTTCACCGCTTCTCAGGGCCTTCTGCTGATGATCCCCAACATGTACAAGATCGCTGCTGAGCAGCTGCCCTGCGTCTTCGACGTTTCGGCTCGTACCGTTGCTACCCAGTCCTTGAACATCTTCGGTGACCACAGCGACGTCATGGCTTGCCGTCAGACCGGCTTCGCAATGCTGGCTGAGAGCAGTGTCCAGGAGGTCATGGACCTGTCTCCTGTCGCACACCTGTGCGCAATCGAGGGCAAGGTCCCGTTCCTGAACTTCTTCGATGGCTTCCGTACTTCTCACGAGTACCAGAAGATCGAGAAGTGGGACTACGCAGATCTGAAGGAAATGTGCAACATGGAGGCTATTGAGGAGTTCCGTAAGAAGGCCCTCAACCCCGAGCACCCGAAGATGCGTGGTTCTCACGAGAACGGCGACGTGTTCTTCCAGCACCGCGAGGCTTGCAACAGCGTCTATGATGCTCTGCCCGCAGTTGTCGAGAAGTACATGGCAAAGATCAACGAGAAGCTTGGCACCAACTACGACCTGTTCAACTACTACGGCGCACCCGATGCTGACCGCGTCATCGTTGCTATGGGCTCCATCTGCGACGTTGCTGACGAGGTCATCGACTACCTGAACGCTAAGGGCGAGAAGGTCGGTATCATCAAGGTCCGTCTGTATCGTCCTTGGGTCTCCGCTTCCCTGCTGAAGGTCCTGCCTAAGACCGCTAAGAAGGTCGCAGTTCTGGACCGCACCAAGGAGCCGGGCTCTCTGGGCGAGCCTCTGTACCTGGATGTTGCTACCACCCTGCGTGAAGCTGGCCTGAACGACATCGTTCTGACCGGCGGCCGCTATGGTCTGGGCAGCAAGGACACTCCCCCGTCCTCCATCTTCGCTCTGTACAAAGAGCTGGAGAAGGATCAGCCGAAGGAGCGTTTCACTCTGGGCATCACCGATGACGTCACCTTCCTGTCTCTGCCGGAAGTCAAGCCCGCTCCCATCACCGCTGCAGCTGGCACCAAGGAGTGCAAGTTCTGGGGTCTGGGCGGCGACGGTACTGTCGGCGCAAACAAGAACTCCGTCAAGATCATCGGCGACCATACTGACAAGTACGTTCAGGCTTACTTCCAGTATGACTCCAAGAAGACCGGCGGCGTGACCATCAGCCACCTGCGTTTCGGCGACAAGCCCATCCGCAGCCCCTACTACATCAACCAGGCTGACTTCGTGGCCTGCCACAACCCCGCTTACATCCACATGGGCATGAAGATGGTCCAGGATGTCAAGCCGGGCGGCGTTTTCATGATCAACTGCCAGTGGACCGATGAGGAGCTGGACGAGCATCTGAACGCTGCTGATAAGAAGTACATTGCTGACAACAACATTCAGCTGTACACCATCAACGCCATTGATAAGGCTATCGAGATCGGTATGGGCAAGCGCACCAATACCATCCTGCAGTCTGCTTTCTTCAAGCTGGCTGACGTCATGCCCATCGAGGACGCTGTCAACTTCATGAAGCAGGCAGCTCAGAAGAGCTACGGCAAGAAGGGCCAGGACGTCGTCGAGATGAACTGGAAGGCTATCGATGCTGGTGTTGACGCGATCCACAAGGTCGACGTTCCCGCATCCTGGTCCAACCCCGAGGCTGATCCGGCTCCGAAGGAGCTGAGCGGCCGTCCGGAGCTGGTCAAGCAGATCCGCGACGTCATGGAGCCCATCGCTCGTATGGACGGCGACAGCCTGCCTGTCTCTTCCTTCACCGCTAACGCTAACGGTGAGTGGGAGCAGGGTGCTTCTGCATATGAGAAGCGCGGCACTGCTGTCAATGTTCCCGAGTGGGATGCTTCCAAGTGTGTTGGCTGCAACCAGTGCGCATTCGTGTGCTCTCACGCAACCATCCGTCCGTTCCAGCTGACCGCTGACGAGCTGGCTGCTGCTCCCGCACAGACCAAGAGCCGCGACAACCGCCCGGCAAACGAGTACAAGTTTGTCATGGCAGTGTCTCCTCTGGACTGCATGGGCTGCGGCGAGTGCGTCACCGTCTGCCCGACCAAGGCTATCGCTATGGTCCCGCAGGACAGCCAGGCAGATCAGCAGGAAGTCTTCGACTACTGTGTTGCCAACATCTCCAAGAAGCCCAGCAAGTTTGCTGATGATACCGTCATCGGTTCTCAGTTCAACCAGCCGTTGCTCGAGTTCTCCGGCTCCTGCGCAGGCTGTGCTGAGACCTCCTATGCACGTCTCATCACCCAGCTGTTCGGCGAGAAGATGTACATCTCCAACGCTACCGGCTGCTCCTCTATCTGGGGCGGTACTGCTTCCATCTCTCCGTACACCGTCAACAAGGATAGCGGCCATGGTCCTGCATGGTGCAACTCCCTGTTCGAGGATAACGCTGAGCATGGTCTGGGCCTGTACCTCGGCCAGAAGACCGTCCGCGAGAACCTGATCAAGGAGATCGCTGAGGTCGCTGAGTCCGATAAGGCTTCCGCAGAGCTGAAGGCAGCTTTCGAGAAGTTCATGGAGACCAAGAACAACACCAAGGCAAACGACGAGCCTGCAAAGGCCCTGATCGCAGAGCTGGAGAAGGCTGCTGCTGCCGGCTGCGAGAAGTCTGCTGAGATCCTGAAGAGCAAAGAGTTCATCGCTAAGAAGTCCGTCTGGATCTTCGGCGGCGACGGCTGGGCATACGACATCGGCTTCGGTGGTCTGGACCACGTCCTGGCTTCCGGCGAGGATGTCAACGTCATGGTCTTCGATACTGAGATGTACTCCAACACCGGTGGACAGGCATCCAAGGCTTCCAACATTGGTGAAGTCTGCCAGTTCGCTGCTGCTGGTAAGGAGATCAGCAAGAAGAGCCTGTCCGAGATCGCAATGACCTACGGCTACATCTATGTTGCTCAGATCGCTCTGGGCGCAAACATGAACCAGGCTGTCAAGGCAATTGCTGAGGCTGAGGCTTATCCCGGCCCGTCTCTGATCATTGGTTACGCACCCTGCGAGCTGCACGGCGTCAAGGGCGGCATGACCAACTGCCAGAACGAGATGAAGAAGGCTGTCGAGGCTGGTTACTGGAACCTGTTCACCTTCAACCCGGCAAACAAGGCTCAGGGCAAGAACCCGTTCACCCTGACCTCCAAGGCTGTGGACAACGAGAAGTATCAGGCATTGCTGGCAAACGAGACCCGTTACAGCCGTCTGACTCGTGCATTCCCCGAGCGTGCAAAGACCCTGTTCGAGCGCAACCAGAAGGTTGCAAACGACCGTTACGAGCACCTGTCTCGTCTGGTCGAGCTGTACAAGTAATCTTTCCCTCTGAATCAACGCGGACATTTTCCGCAGCGGCACCGAGTCCGAAAGGCAGCTGCTCCGTACTGGCGATTACTGCGTAACGCAGCAGTGCGAAACTGTGGAGCGTCCAAGGCGAAACAGAACAAGATTCCCGTACAAACCGAACGGTTCTGCGCAAACGCGCAACAAGTGATTTCATTTCCCTGCTCTGTCCCTGTTCGCGACAGCGCAGAGCGGGGTTCATTGAAATACCAAAGCACCCGTGAGGGTCCTTGAGAGCACATCTCGCGTGTGTCAGAAGCATAAGGTCTGCTTGCAGATACCTTGCTCCGCCTGAGGCATAAGACCTGCTTTGCAGGGATCTTGTCCCAGTGAAAAACAGAATCCTGTTTTTGCCGCCCCATCCACTGGCAACAGTGCTTGGGGCGGTTTTTTTGCATGAAAAGGCCGAAATATAAAATTTCACTTTTTCCAAAAGTCCTTTTACAGTTTCTTCATAGCTTCTTCATGAAATCAAATGTGAAAGCTGTTATACTTCTGTCATAAGGAATCGGGGCCGCAACCGATCCCTTGTACATGATTCCTCCTCACACCAAGGCAATATCCAAACAGAACGCCCTTTCCGGTAAGCCGCAAGACCGGAGAGGGCGTTCTGCGTTTTTCTGGGAAAAACACTCTTTGGGCTTGACCCCTGTTTTTCACGGCGATATAATAAAACAGAACTAAGATTTTTAGGAGGTGAACGCAGGACAATGGACCCGGATCATAGTCGAAGACGATGGAATGATGCGGCAGACCGGACGACAAAAACGGCTGCGTTCGCCTTTTTTGCGCGCTGAAAAGCAGACAACGTAAAAAGGGCGTGTCTTTGCGCGTAAAGATTCGCGCTGCGGTACAGGATTTTTGAATTGCGGCTTGCTGTATCCTCCCATGGAAAAGGAGGAGCAACAAATGAACGAAGAAAAGAAGCTGGCAGCAATGCCGGAAAACGAAGCGGCACTCCCGGTGCAGGAATTGCCGGACGATATCCCCGACGAGGTGCGCCAGAAATTGGCCGAGGACCTGAACGAGGAGGCGACCGAGGACCTGAAGCAGGACATCCGGGAGGCCGAAGCCGAGGAAGCCAACGATGAAGAGGTCAAGGCCGACCCGGAGATGCTGACAAAGAGCCGCCTGCTCAAGCTGCTGGTGAAAAAGCAGTACGTCAAGCTGCGCGAGGTCACCGAGGAAGAGCAGCCCGCCGACCTTGCCGAGCTGCTGGAAGAACTGGACGAGAACAATCGTCTGGTCGTGTTTCGTCTACTGAAAAAGGACGTTGCAACAGAAGCTTTCGCCTATATGTCGGACGAGGCCCGCGACGATTTGGTGAACGCCTTCTCGGATGTCGAGCTTGTCAGTGCCATCGAGGAGATGAGTCTTGACGATGCTGCCGACCTGCTGGAAGATATGCCTGCGGGCGTTGTGAAGCGCGTTTTGGAGAAGTCCTCCCGCCAGACCCGTGAGAGTCTGAACAAGCTGCTGAACTACCCCGAAAGCTCGGCCGGCAGCCTGATGACCCCCGAATACGTCCGCCTGCGCAAGGACATGAAGGTCAGCGATGCGTTCGCGGCCATCCGGACGCAGGGCGAGAACGCCGAGACGGTCTACACCTGCTATGTGGTCGAGCGAAACCGTCTGCTGGGTGTTGTGTCGGCAAGAAATCTGCTGCTGGCAGAGCCGAACGCACCCATCACCGATATCATGGACGACAATGTTGTCACCGTGAAGGTCACGGACGATCAGGAATATGTCGCCCGTGAGATGCAGCGTTACGACTTCACCGCGATGCCGGTCGTCGACAACGAGGGCATGTTCGTCGGTATCATCACCATCGACGATGCAATCGACGTCCTGACCGACGAGTCCACCGAGGATATGCAGAAGATGGCGGCTATCTTGCCTGCTGACGAAGCGACCACCTATTTCGGCACGAGCGTCTGGACACACGCCAAGCAGCGTATCCCTTGGCTTCTGATTTTGATGCTGTCGGCGACCTTCACCGGCATGGTGACGACCCACTATGAAGAGGCCTTCGTCAGCCTGCCCCTGCTGGTTTCCTTCATGCCCATGCTGATGGATACCGCGGGCAACTGCGGCAACCAGATCAGTACCCTGATGGTTCGCGGTCTTGCTCTGGGCGAGGTCGAGCCTTCCGACTTCCTGCGCGTCCTCGGCAAGGAACTGCGCGTTTCCTGCATCGTCGGCGCGGTGCTGGGCATCGTCAACGGCCTGCGCATCTACCTGATGTACACCTTCATCTATGCAGGTCAGTATGAGAATGTCCTCGGCTATGCCCTCGTCGTCAGCGTGTCGCTCTTCCTCAGCGTTATTCTGGCAAAGCTGGTCGGCGGTATGCTCCCCTTGGCCGCGAAGAAGCTGGGCGCAGACCCCGCGATCATGGCGACGCCCTTCATCACTACCATCGTCGATGCGTGCAGCTTGATTTTGTATTTCCAGATCGCGATGATGG
>CAVJGY010000002.1:0-2559 GCA_963648915.1 Acutalibacteraceae bacterium
CTCGAATCCCTGGCCCTCTGATTAAAAGTCAGATGCTCTACCGGCTGAGCTACGAGCGCAAATCATAATAAAGAGACAGTATCACGATACTGCCGAATAATATTACCATATTTACAGAAAAAAAGCAAGTGTCCTGCGCAAAAATTCTGCACACAGGGCGGGGCGGGCTGTTTCTGGCGGGAACTTCCTCTTTACAAATGGAGCGGGAATCAGTACAATCAAAGCAGTTCCTTTTCTTGGGAACGGCGGCAAAACGCATTCAGAGGCCGGAAGCTGACCGTGCAGGGGCGCGGCGGCAGGCTTTTCGTGGTATTGGAGGTTTTTCGGATGAAAATTTCTCGTCGCTCTGTTCTTCGTATTTCGGGCTTGACCGCGGGACTGCTGGCGTTGACTGGCTGCACCGGGACGGGCAGTGCCATTCTGGGCGGAAATCTGAGTCAGGTGTTCCAGAAGTTGCTGGGCAAGTCGTCCGGTGCTTCGTCGTCTGTCGCAAGCTCAGCGGCCAGCTCCGAAGCAGCGGCTTCGTCGGTTGCGAGCAGTACGGTGACCGACTCGATCGTGGTGTCGCCGCTGCCCGAGGGCGAACAGCTCGACCCGGGCTTTGGCATCATGCCGAATTATGACGCCGACGTCCTGACGGGCGAGGTCCGCCGGGGCGATGACCGCATCGTGGGCGTGATGGTGAACAACATCTGCGCCTCGGAAAAGCAGAACGCCCGCCCACAGCGCGGCCTTAGCTCGGCAGACCTGCTCATTGAGAGCAAGGTCGAGGGCGGCATCACCCGCTTCTGCGCCGTCTATCACAAGGCGTCGGAGATCCCCGAGGTCGGCCCGATCCGTTCCGGCCGCGACCAGTTCTTGCAGCTGCTCATGCCGTGGCAGGCGGTGTATTATCACGATGGTGAGAGTATTTTCTGCACCCAGTTCGTCAGCGTGTACAAGTATTCCGACCTGAACATCGGCGGCAAGAACTACTTCAATACCCCGGTGCACCCGTTCATTGCACACCGCGACAGCCGTAACCGGAATGTCGCCTACGAGCACACCGAGTTCACCTCCGGCAAGGAAATCAGTCAGGCAGCGGCCAATGCGGGCATCGACATGACCTACCCGTATGAGGACACCATCTTCCGCTTTGCGGATTACCGCACGGACGAGGTCAACCGTCTGTCGGGTTATCCCACCGCGAAGAGCATCAACATCGTGCATTCGGACAGCTACAAGACGTCCTTTACTTACAGCAATCTCAGCAAGAACTACAAGATGCGGATGTACAGCCATCTCGCCAAGAAGTTCGAGGACACCGTGGACGAGCTGACGAACAAGCAGCTGGCCTTTGACAACGTGGTGGTCTGCTTTGCGTCCATCGCGGCCTATGCGGGCGATTCCCACGATGTGCAGGAGGTCAACTATGTCGTGGGCGGCGAGGCATATCTGTTCACCTACGGCGGTGTTCAGGTAGGCCGCTGGGAGAAGCCGCACCCGACTCAGCCGCTCAAGCTCTACGCAGACAACGGCGAAGAGATGAAGCTGAACCGCGGCAAGACCTACTTTGCCCTCGTAGACGACGATGAATGGTCGAATTTCAACTATCAGTAAACGAAAGAAGGAAGCTGCATGAAACGCTGTTGGACTCGAGCGGTGCTTTGCTTCGCGCTTTGTGCGGTGCTGCTGACGGGCTGTACCTTTCCCTTCCCTCTGCCTCAGCCGGAAGAGGCTGAGAGCGAGGCCGCAGACCCTCTCACCGGGCAGGAATTGGTCTGGCCAGGTCAGAGGCCGACGGCGGTCGTCATTGAAAATGCGTCCGGGAGCACGACCCAGTGGGGCATCGGCTCGGCTTCGGTCGTGCTGGAAGCCCTGACCGAGATGGACGATGCGACCAGCCTGTGTCTGGTCTATCCGTCGGTGGGGTCGATGCCCCGTGTCGGTCCGGTGACGGAGGGACAAGACCTCTATTGGCGGATCTTGGCCGGGCAGCAGATCATCCCCGTCCAGCTGGGCGGCGGACGCTTCAATCAGAACTATCTGGATTACTATTCCATCCGGGCGGTGGACGCGCTGGAGGCGGGCAGGAACGCGTTCTCCTGCATGAATACCTGGAGCAACTCTCCGCTCTGGTACACCAGCGGCGAGGCCGTTTCGGGCGTTCTGAGCAGCCTGAGCATCTCCCCTTCGGTCACGGAGTCCCGGGTGACGAGCGGCGTGTCCTCTTCGCCGGAAAGCTCCAGCGAGACGACCGAGGTGCTTCGCATCCCGGCTCTCCTGCCGCAGGCGGTGGAAAGCAAGCTCCCGGATGCTTCGGCACACGATGCTGCCCACGTCTGGGTGACCTTTGACGAAACCAATGCGACCGGATTCACCTACGACGAGGCCAACGGCGAATACCAGATGCTCCGCGCCGACGGCAAGCCGCAGCTGGACGCCAGCAGCAACCAGACGGCAGCCTTTGACAACCTGCTCGTCCTGTTCAGCGGCTCAAGTCTCCGGGACGACGGTCGGACGTTAGATTACGACCTGACGATGGGCGGCGGCGTCTGGCTGAACGGCGGACACCTCTGG
>CAVJGY010000002.1:2569-35084 GCA_963648915.1 Acutalibacteraceae bacterium
GACATGGACACAGGGCAGCGACAGTACCTTTGCGTTCTACGATGCCGACGGAAAGCCCCTGACCATCGAGGCCGGGCGCAGCTATCTCGCCCTCGTTTCCAGCCTGACCGGACAGGAGCTTCAAGTGCTGGATTCCAATGGGGAGAGCCTGTTGGGAGAAACGGAATAATACAAGAAACCCTGAGCTTTAGCGAATGGCCGCGAAAAGCTCAGGGTTTCATTTTTCTATTTGATTTTTTACAGGTCTACGACCGTTCCGACCTCGGCGGGGGTGGTGGGGACTGCGCCCAGCTGGACCTCATCCTCAGCCCGGCGGACGGCAAAGCTGACCGACTGTCCAGCGGCAAAATCCGGCTGATAGGTCAGGAGAAGCTCCTCCCAATCCTCCGGGACGGCACAGAAGCAGTGGAGCAGTGCGCCCTTTCCGCCTGCAAGATTCAAGGTGAAGATGGACGCATCGGCGGCGTTCTCCCCGTAGAGCGGGGCGGCAAAGCTGCCGACCGCGACGGCCTGCTCTTCACAGGAGGCCGAAACGCCCGTGCCGAGCCGATACAGCTCGGAGAGGGTCGTGACCTCCCGGCTCTGAAGGTAGCTTGCGCCGACCGGAAGGGTCTGTGCAGAGAGGTTCTCCACCGACAGATAGACCAGCACACCGCCCAGCTCCGGCGTGGGTGCATAGCCCAGCAGCTCGACGGCGGCCTTGCCGTCCAGCAGAGCAGGCTCGCCTGCATAATTGATCTCCTGTGCCGCAGCTGAAACGCCAGTCAGCAGGGCAGCGGCCAGACTGACCGCACCAGAGCCGGCATATTTCAGGAACGAGCGGCGGGACAGGGATTGAGACATCGGGGATTCCTCCTTGCAGCGGGAAATTTTGCAATACGACTCTTTATACAATATAAAATTCCGACCCTCCTGTCAAGGGCTTTGGCTGGAATTTTACGTTGTCTTTATTCGTAATTCTCGTTTTCCTCGGCCTCGGCCTGACCGCGCAGAGTGTCGGCATAGCCGAAGGGCACGATGTCGATGGCCTCGACCAGACGGTCGCGCATCCAGAGCTGAACGTCGGTCTGGACGGTGTAGCCGCAGCCCGGGTCGGCCATCCACTGCTCCGGGTGACGGGACGGCAGAGCACGCTGGCTCAGCATACTCATGATGACGCCGCCGTGGGTCACGCAGGCGGCTTCGGTCACGTCCATCCGGATCATATACTCGAACAGCTTGAGCAGCGTTTCTGCGCAGCGGGCGTGGAACTTCTCGGTCGGCTCTGCGCCCTCCGGGACGAAGCCCGAGCCGGGGGTGATCCACTTTTTGAAGTCCTCATCCTTCACCAGCTCCTTGACCGGGCGGTTCTCGAACACACCGAAGCCGGCCTCCCGCAGGTCGTGCACCGAGAACTGATGGGTCGCGTTCGGGAACAGGATGTTCGCCGTTTCAACGGCACGCATCAGAGGCGAGGAGAATACGGTGTCCACCTGCGGATACTCGAACCGCTCCTTCAGCTCGTTGAGCTGTGCGCGGCCCTCGTCGCAGAGGGGGATGTCCGTGCCGCTGCCGATATAAAGACCCTGCAAATTGCCTGCGGTCATGCCGTGGCGGATCAGATGAAGCTTAAAGGTTTTCATGTTGCTACCTCGATTTTGGCAAAAATTTGCCCTGTATGCTGAATTTTTTGCTGACGCCGCAAAAATTTTCGATGCGGCGTAACACAAAATGTATGTTGTGTGTCCTTTAGTTTAACATAGATATGGTGGATGGGGCAAGCCTTTTGACAAAAATGACGAAAAACAACGAAAAAATCCGTCACTTTTCTTGCTTTACAAGTCGTTTTCCATTGTGTATAATCAACGTGCTGTAAACCAAAAATCAAGGACGTACCAATTTATCATATTTGAGGAGCCAAACATCATGGAATTCAATCGCATCATCAAGCTGCTGCGCAAGGAGCGCGGCATCACCCAGAAGCAGGCGGCGGAGGACTTGGGCGTTTCGCAGGCGTTGCTGTCCCATTACGAAAAGGGCATCCGCGAGTGCGGCCTGGATTTTGTCGTCCGTGTGGCCGATTACTACAATGTCTCCTGCGACTATCTGCTGGGCCGTTCGGCAGAGCGGAACGGCATGATGCTGTCGGCGGAGGATCTGCCCAACCCGGACAAGATGAAGGACAACATCTATCACGGCAGCGTTCTGCCCACCATGAACAAGAAGCTGATCTCCAACAGCCTGAACGTGCTGTATGCCAAGATCGGCGAGTGCCACAGCAAGGCTCTGACGACCGAGGTCAGCACCTATCTGATGATGGCGGTCGCAAAGATGTTCCGGATGCTCTACTCTGCCGAGCCGCACAACGCGCCCAGTCTGTTCGGCATCGACGCCCGCCGCTGGCCGGGCTATTCGGATGCGGTCATGCGAATGAGCGAGGCCAATGTCGAAGCACTGCTGGCCGGAGAGGACCTTCCCACGGGCGAGGGCGTGAAAGACCCGTCCTGCCTCGTGATGACGACCGAAAGCCTGACCCGGGAGTATCCGCTGTACACGCCGAGCCTCTTAAATTTGGTCAAAACGAGCGAAACTCACGTCAAAGGGCTGAATCCTGAGCAGTGAATCGACCTGTGAAACAAGTGTAAATTCTGCCCGGTTTCCCTTGCGTCCGAACGGAAAAGATGTTATAAACGAGTCAGAAGCTCAAAAATCAGAAGCATTTGATGCTTTTTTGACCTGAAAAGGAGGCATTCCCCATGTCCAATAAAATTTCCCGCCGCACCTTCCTCAAGTGTACCGGTCTGTCTGCGGCTGCAGTTGGCGCAGCTGCCATGCTGGGCGGCTGCAAGGTGTCGGAATCCGGCAGCTCGGTGACAGTCAAGGTCGGCGATAAGATCAGCAATTGGAACAATATGGCTGTCCAGCTGGCAAGCGTTTTCAACCTGCCGGCCACGACGGACGTTGAGGGTTACGAATATGTGGCCGTTCTGGTGACGGCTGCCAACCTATCCACCGACAAGACCTACGCCATCGGTGCGCAGAACATCGCTGAGATCGATGCGGCCTATCCGCTGACCGACGAGGAGACCAAGGCTGCGAACATCGTGGGCTACTTCCACGCACTGTCTGCGGCGACCAACGACTTCACCGCTGTCTGCGACGAGCAGCCGGCAGAGTGCGGCGCATACGTCAGCCTGTACAACAGCGAGACCAAGACCTTCTCGGATTCGCCCAACATGCCTCCGCGCACCTCTGCGTACATCGAGCTGGTCTGCATGGTCCCCAACGACTGGCAGGAGTTGACCGTGACCTATACCCCGACCTTCGTGGAGGATCGCACCCTGACCTTCACCCTGAAGTCCTCTGACCTGTCTCAGAGCTGATCTTTGAATGAACCAAAGGATTTCCCCCAAGGAGGAACGATTTATGTCTCTGGAATTTTCCCGCCGCTCTTTTATGAAGCTTACCGCACTGACCGCCGTCGCCGTTGCAGGCTCGAGCCTGCTGAGCGGCTGCTCGGACGGCACGGATGTTCTGTATCCGTCGGGCGCATTTGGTAAGACGCTGTCTCCCGGCGGAATCAATGAATTTGTAGCGTCCGATCCAGCTTACTCGGATGGAACATTTACCTGTACCTTCAAGGCGACCTGCAAGAGCACTACGGCGTTGAGTATCCGTGCAAAGTTCTTCCAGATCCAGATCCTCCGCGATAAGACCACAACGACTTATAACGCAGAGAGCGAGAACTGCACTTTGACACTGAGCCAGTCGGATTACTACCTGTCCAAGGGCAATTCTATGACAACGACCCTGAAAATGGAGGGAATTACTCTGCAGGAGGGTGACGTTATCTCTGTTTTATACTTCCCGCGGCTGGAATCCTCTTCTAATGGCAATGGTCAAGCTTATACCGACCTGCACGCCACTTGGAAGGCCACCTACAAAGATGGAGCATTCGCATAATTCTCATTTTTCGCACCTTTGCCGTCCGGCGTTGTCCGGGCGGCTTTTTGTATCCAAGTTTTAGGCTAAAGCTCTAATTTTCGGCAAAGAATTTTAGCAATTTTATGTCTTGTTTACAAGAGTCTGTTCCTGCTACAATAGGTCTATGGAAACGGATGGGTGCGCAGCAGACAAACGAGGTTTCGCTGCGCTGTTTGTGTTTTTCCTGCGGCAGACATCGCCGGATTTTATTGTGAACAGGAGTGTTGCAAGTTATGATCAACATGGTAAAGCTTCCCACCAACAAGAGCAGTCTGTTCCTGCGTGTGGCAAAGGGTCATTTTGCGACCAGCCACAGCCATATCAACTATTACATTGATGTGACGACCCAGAAGGCTCGTCTGTCCGAAGCAAAGGCTGTTGCAAAGGAGCTTGTGGCGGCCTACCAGCACAACACCATCGTGGACACCGTGCTCTGTCTGGACGGCACACAGGTCATCGGTACCTGTCTGGCGAACGAGCTGACGAAGGACGGCTTCTCCAACATGAACGCCCACCAGACTATCTACGTTATCACCCCGGAATACACCACGGGCAGTCAGATCATCCTCCGCGACAACCTCGCCCCGATGGTGAAGGGCAAGCATGTCCTGATCCTTGCCGCGTCCATCACGACGGGCTACACCGCACAGGCGGCGATCGAGGCCGTCAACTACTACGGCGGCATGGTGGCCGGACTGTCGGCCATCTTTGCAACGACCCATGAATGCCTCGGCATCCCGGTCACCTCCATCTTTGACCCGTCCAGCCTGCCGGACTACGCCAGCTACGATTCCCGTGAGTGCCCCATGTGCAAGGCGGGTGCTCACATTGACGCACTGGTGAACAGCTTCGGCTATTCGGCACTGTAAAAATTTCAAAAAAGGGCTGCTGAACAAAACCTCTCAGTCTCGCATTCGCTCGACAGCTCTCCTAGCAGGAGAGCCAAAAAGCCTCCCCTATCAGGGGAGGTGGCAATGCGAAGCATTGACGGAGAGGTTCGGTACAGCAGCTTTTTAATTTATAATTTTGACAATTTAAAATTGCCAAGATTGTAAATTAAAACTTGCATTCAGAGTCAAAACACGCTATACTAAGGCTGGAATTCCATTTTTTACCCGAAAAGGCAATGATGAAACGTGTATCGAGCACCAATCAATACGCGCTGTATTTCCTGCACGCTGTTTTTGGAAAAACGGCGGCAGACTGCAAAAAGTGGAGGTTCTGACAATGAATGAAGCTGTTACCAAGCGTTTTCTTCTCTATTTCCGGCTGATGCTGCTGGTCTGGATCTTGATCGTGAATGCGTTTTTCCACATCATTGATTTTGACTACAGCTTGCTGGTGTTTCTGAGCAACATCATGCTCTTCACCCTTGAGGGCGACATGAAGGATCGCTTTATCACCGTCGAGGTGGGCGGACTGGTCGGCATGGTGTTCACCGTTCTGATGATCCTCGGCGTGGTCGTTCTGACTCCGCTCGTGGGAAGTCTGGTGGGTACGCTCATCCCGCTGGCGATCGTGCTGTTCGTCCTCATCATCCTGCATCCCTATGCACCCAAGGTGCTGAACAATGTCGGCTTCGCCTATCTGACGATTGCCTGCATCGATTCCACGACCTTTATGGGCAACCTTCCCCTCTTCTTTGCGGTGTTCATCGTCGGCTCGCTGGTCTTTAACGGGGTCAGCATCCTCCTGATGAAGCCCGCGAAAATTTTGGCGGAGAAAAGCGTTGCCGCCAGCAAGCAGTAATTGAAAAAGCAAAAACACCGCCCCGCAGGAGCTTCAAGCCCTGCGGGGCGGTGCTGTTTCAGAAAGGTTTATTCGCCGAGGTCTGCGCCGTTGGTGGCGATGACCTGCTTGTACCAGTAGAAGCTGTCCTTCCGGCTGCGTGCAAGCGTGCCGTTTCCGGCGTTGTCCTTGTCGACGTAGATGAAGCCGTAACGCTTCTTCATCTCACCCGTGGATGCCGACACGATGTCGATGGGACCCCACATGGTGTAGCCCAGCAGGGGCAGACCGTCCTCGTTGACGGCTTTCTCCATCTCGATGATGTGCTTGCGCATATAATCGATGCGATAGGGGTCGTGGATCGAGCCGTCGGCCTCGACGGTATCCACTGCGCCCAGACCGTTCTCAACGATGAAGAGCGGCTTCTGGTAGCGGTCGTAGAGGGTGTTCAGGGTCACGCGCAGACCGATCGGGTCGATCTGCCAGCCCCACTCGCTGGCGGACAGATACGGGTTCTTGAGAGACATGATATCGACGTTGCCGCCGTTGGTGTTCTTTTCGATGGTAGAGGGGTCACCGGAGGCACTGCGAGAGGAATAATAGCTGAAGCTGATGAAATCGACTGTGCCTGCCTTGAGCTGTGCGAGGTCGTCCTCGGTGCAGTCGAGGGTGATGCCTGCCCGCTCCATCCGCTTCAACGCCCAGACCGGGTATGCACCGCGTGCCTGTGCATCAATGAAGAAGTAGTTGTCGCGGTCGGCCTCCATTGCAGCGTAAACGTCGACCGGGTTGCAGGTGAAGGGATAATACTGACCGGCGGCCAGCATACAGCCGACCATCGCGCCCGGCATCAGCTTGTGTGCCAGCTGAACGGCCTTCGCGCTGGCGACCAGCTCGTAGTGGGCGGCGCGATACTTGACCTCCTCGGGGTTCTCACCCTCCTCAAACAGGATGCCTGCGCCCATGAACGGCATGTGGAGCAGCATGTTGATCTCGTTGAAGGTCAGCCAATACTTGACCTTGCCCGCATAACGGGTGAAGATGGCGGTGCAGTATTTCAGGTAAGCGTCGATCATCCGACGATCTTTCCAGCCGCCGTACTTCTTGATGAGGGCGATGGGGGTGTCAAAGTGGCAGATGGTGATGAGCGGCTCGATGCCGTATTTCAGGCATTCGTCGATCATCTCCTCGTAGAACTTCAGACCTGCTTCGTTGGGGGTGTCGTCGTCGCCGTTGGGCAGGATGCGCGTCCATGCGATGGAGAAGCGATAGCACTTGAAGCCCATCTCAGCGAACAGCTTGATGTCCTCTTTGAAGTGGTGGTACATGTCGATGGCTTCATGGGCGGGATACTGGTGCTGGTCGTCGCAGTCCAGCATCTTCAGAGTGCCGCGGCTGACGGGCATACGGTCCTCGCCGAAGGGGATGACGTCGACGGTGGACAGACCCTTGCCGCCCTCCTGCCATCCGCCCTCACACTGGTTGGCAGCGGTCGCGCCGCCCCATAAAAAGCCTTTCGGGAATGCGTTTGCCATAAAAAAGCTCCTTTCGGTACACAGTGATTTTTTCGTTACTTAAATAGTAGCATAAAATCCGGGCAAAGTAAATTCAAGAAACAAATTGCACCGGGCAGAAAACTGTGTTATGCTTGGTTCAACAGGACTCAGAAAGGACGGAAAAAGCATTATGTCAAATAAGACCGTTTGGATCACGGGCGCAAGCTCCGGCATCGGGCAGGAATTTGCCCGCCGCTATGCAAAGCTGGGTTTCCGGCTCATCCTGACCGCCCGCCGGAAAGATCGGCTGGAACAGCTGGCCGCTGAATTGCTCAGCCAGTACAACACGCCCAGCCGCATCCTGACCGCAGACCTTGCGCAGGAGGCGGAGTGTGAGCGTCTCTGCGCCGAGATGGAAGAGGAGCGGGTGGATATCTTCATCAACAACGCAGGCTTCGGCGTCTGCGGCAGCTTCCTCGAGACGGATACCGAGCGGGAGCTTTCGATGGCGAAGGTGAATGTCCTCGCTATGCACCGTCTCTTCAAATTCGCCGTGAAAAAGATGGAGAAGCAGGGCTTCGGCACGGTGCTGAATGTGGCGTCGTCGGCCGGACTTCTGCCCGGCGGCCCGTATATGGCGGGCTACTATGCAACAAAAGCCTATGTCGTCAGCCTGACCCGGAGTGTCGCTGAGGAGCTTCGGGAGCAGCACAGCCCGGTCTATGTCTGTGCTCTCTGCCCCGGTCCGGTCAACACCGAATTCAACGACTGCGCCGGGGTCGTGTTTGCCCTGAAGGGCATCACCCCGCAGGTCTGTGTCGAGGAGGCCATGCGCGGGATGCTGCGGGGCAAGACCATCATCGTGCCGTCGGCCCTGATGCGGGTCGCGACCACCGCACAAAGATTTGTACCTGCGCCGCTTTTGATGCCCATTATGGCGCGTCAGCAGAAAAAGAAGCTGGGATGAGGACAAATCGCCGAAACTCTTCGCGAACGGGGAAGAAAATACAGGAATTCTGCAAAGAAAACACCTTGACAGGTCGGATAAAGAATGCTAACCTAGTATACAAGAGGGGCGTCTCGGACACCCCGCAAAGCAAAATTTGATTGGAGGACTTTATTATGGCACAGTGCACTCCCAAATCTTTTGACCTGACCGGTAAGGTCGCGCTCATCACTGGCGCATCTTACGGTATCGGCATGGCGATCGCAAAGGCAATGGCTGCCAACGGCGCAACCATCGTTTTCAACGATATCAAGCAGGAATTGGTCGACAAGGGCCTCGCCGCTTATGAAGAAGCAGGCATCAAGGCTCACGGCTATGTCTGCGACGTCACCGATGAGGACGCTGTCAACGCTATGGTCGCGAAAATCACCGAGGAAGTCGGCCACATCAACATTCTGGTGAACAACGCCGGCATCATCAAGCGCATCCCCATGACCGAGATGACCGCTGCTCAGTTCCGTCAGGTCGTCGACGTTGACCTGAACGCTCCGTTCATCGTCTCCAAGGCTGTCATCCCCGACATGATCGCTCAGGGCGGCGGCAAGATCATCAACATCTGCTCCATGATGAGTGAGCTGGGCCGTGAGACCGTCTCTGCTTATGCAGCAGCCAAGGGCGGCCTGAAGATGCTCACCAAGAACATCGCTTCCGAGTACGGCCAGTACAACATCCAGTGCAACGGCATCGGACCCGGCTACATCGCTACTCCGCAGACCGCACCTCTGCGTGAGCGTCAGCCCGACGGCAGCCGTCATCCGTTCGACAGCTTCATCGTCGCAAAGACCCCCGCAGGTCGCTGGGGCGATGCAGAGGATCTGGGTGGACCGGCAGTCTTCCTCGCATCCGAGGCATCGGATTTCGTCAACGGCCTGATCCTGTACGTTGACGGCGGCATCCTCGCTTACATCGGCAAGCAGCCGCAGTAACTTTTTGTACTTATGCCGTGTCCTGCCGCCTTTGGGAGGCAAGGCACGGCTTTTTTGACGAGCTAAAACAATATTTTCAGGAGGAGAATACCCATGAAGATCGCACTCATCAACGAAAACAGCCAGGCCGCAAAGAACGGCATCATCGAAGCAGCCCTGAAGAAGGTCGTCGAGCCGATGGGCCACGAGGTCGTCAACTACGGCATGTACGCTGCCGACGATGCCGCACAGCTGACCTATGTTCAGTGCGGCATTCTGGCCGCGATCCTGCTCAACAGCGGTGCGGCGGATTACGTCATCACCGGCTGCGGCACGGGCGAGGGCGCAATGCTGGCTCTGAACAGCTTCCCCGGCGTCATCTGCGGCCATGTGGAAGATCCCGTTGATGCTTACACCTTCGCACACGTCAACGACGGCAACGCCGTTGCAATGCCCTTTGCAAAGGGCTTCGGCTGGGGCGGTGAGCTGAACCTCGAGTACTGCTTCGAGAAGCTGTTCGGCTTCGGCCACGGTCAGGGCTATCCGAAGGAGCGCGTCGAGCCGGAGCAGCGCAACAAGAAGATCCTCGACGGCGTGCGTGCTGCCACCTTCAAGCCCCTCATCGAGTGCCTCAAGAGCATCGATCAGGACTTGCTGAAGGGCGCGATCGCAGGCGAGAAGTTCAGCGAGCTGTTCTTTGCATCCTGCAAGGATGAGGAGCTGGCTGCCTACATCAAGAGCCTGCTGGCCTAATTACAAAAAACAAGGAGAACGAGCCTCATGAGCGCGCTGTATCATTTCAACGAGACGATCTCTTCGGCACTGGAACTGTTCCTCGAGTCAGCCGTGCCGCTGATCGCTGCCGTCGCGGAAGTCGTCGGCCTTATCATCATCGTCACCAGTCTGGCCCGCGCCAGCTACCATTACCTGCGGGTGACGCTCTTCCACGACAGCTACGACTTTCACCACGAGATGAGCAGCGGCCTGACGACCGCGCTGGAATTCCTGATGTCGGCGGAGATCGCCCGAACCTTCCTGCTTCCCAGCTTGCAATCGGTCGTGCCGCTGGCGGCGACTTTTGCCCTGCGCGCACTCATGAGCCTGCTGCTCCATGTCGAAATGCGGGCGTCGCGGGAGGAGCATCACGCCGAGGAAGCGAAAAAAGATTGACTTTTGTTTCCAAATTTTTGGCGTTGAGATTTTTTGAGAATTGTATAAAACGTCAAAATTAAGCTTACCCTCTTGACACTTTGCCCAAACCGCTCTATACTCGTGCCATCGAAAGCAAAGACGCTCACGGATGCAAGTCCGTTGAGCGTCTTTTTTCGTTTTCGGGGGGTGGGCTGACCCTGCATGTTCAGCCATCTGTTCCGGAGGAGATAGAGGGCTTCCGGAGCGGGATTTCCGCGCTGGTGCGTCATTGATGACGTATGCGCGGTGGGTACGCCCGCTGGTTTCAGCAGACTGGCGGATTCTGTTCTGGGGAGGTATACAAGTCATGTTCAACTCCGTAAACACCTGTTGGACGCTGGTGGCAGCGTTCCTGGTCTACTTCATGCAGGCAGGCTTTGCACTGTGTGAAGCGGGCTTCACCCGTGCGAAGAACACGGGCAACATCCTGATGAAGAATATGATGGACTTTTGCATCGGTACGCCCTGCTATTGGCTGATCGGTTTCGGCCTGATGTTCGGCGGCACGGGTGCACTCATCGGCGGCTTTGACCCGTTCATTCAGGGCGATTATTCGCATCTGGGTCTGGACATTCCGCTGTGGGTCTACATCGTATTCCAGACCGTTTTCTGCGCAACGGCCGCGACCATCGTTTCCGGTTCGATGGCTGAGCGCACCAACTTCAAGGCTTACTGCGTTTACTCCGCGGCTATCTCGCTGGTGGTTTATCCCATCTGCGGCCACTGGATGTGGGGCGGCGGCTGGCTGCAGAGCATGGGCTTCCATGACTTTGCGGGTTCTGCGGCAGTCCACAACGTCGGCGGCGTCATCGCTCTGCTGGGCGCGGCACTGCTTGGCCCTCGTATCGGCAAGTACGACAAGAACGGCAAGCCCCACGCCATCCCCGGCCACAACCTGACCGCTGGCGCACTGGGCGTGTTCATCCTCTGGTTCTGCTGGTTCGGCTTCAACGGCGGCTCTTCCCTGTCCCTGTCCACCGACGAGACCATGACCCTGACCGGTCTGGTCTGCTTCAACACCAACCTTGCAGCTGCCGTTGCGACCTGTGTGACCATGCTCTTCACTTGGAAGCGTTACGGCAAACCGGATGTCTCCATGACCCTGAACGGTTCTCTGGCAGGTCTGGTCGCCATCACCGCAGGCTGCGACACCGTGACTCCGTTCGGCGCATTCATCATTGGTCTGGTATCCGGCTTCCTCGTTGTTCTCAGCGTGGAATTCTTTGATAACATCGCAAAGGTCGATGACCCCGTTGGTGCAGTCTCCGTCCACTTTGTGAACGGCGTCTGGGGCACCATCGCGGTCGGCCTCTTCTCCAACGGCACGGACACCGAGTACGCTGGCCTGTTCTATGGCGGCGGCCTTGCACAGCTGGGTATCCAGCTGTTGGGTCTGCTCGTGGTCGACGCTTATGTTGTCGCGGTCATGTTCGTTGTCTTTAAGCTCATCGACAAGACCATCGGCCTGCGCGTCCCGGCTGAGATCGAAATCGACGGCCTCGACATCCACGAGCACGGTCTGGCATCTGCTTACGCTGGTTTCTCCATCTCCGACGCCAACGCAGCGGCCATGACCCCCAACGAAAACACCGACCTCGGCGAGGACGATGTGACGAAGGCCTCCTCCAAGCAGATCGACGCGGCTGTTCCGGTCATGCGTGAGCTGTCCCCGGTCATCCATGACGGCGTGTATGACACCGGAATGCACAAGGTGTCCATCATCGCCAAGCTGAGCAAGTTCGACCAGCTCAAGACCGCCCTGAACGACTTGGGCGTGACGGGCATGACGGTCACGCAGGTCATGGGCTGCGGCATCCAGAAGGGCACGAGCGAGAAATACCGCGGCGTTCCCGTGGATTCGACTCTGCTGCCCAAGATCAAGGTCGAGGTCATCGTCTCCAAGATCACGGTCGATTCTGTGGTCGAGGTGGCCAAGAAAGCACTGTACACCGGACACATCGGCGACGGCAAGATCTTCGTCTACAACGTCACCCGTGTCGTCAAGATCCGCACCGGCGAAGAGGACTTCGCCGCACTCCAAGACGTGGAGTAAAGCTCATTGCTGTCCCGCTTATAGCGTGACGATAAATGTTCTCCTATTTTCTCCTTTTTCCTTTTTTCTGAACTGAACGACAAATCCACAGGAAGCCCCGCTCTCTCCGCACAAGAGAGCGGGGCTTTCGCCATTTCTTGACATCCCTTTGCGGGTGTGATATAAATTCTTTCGTATCATCATAAAGCCTCTCCTCTTAGGAGAGGTGGCATCGCGCCAGCGATGACGGAGAGGTTTGTGGAAAAAGAACCTCTCAGTCTGCTTCGCAGACAGCTCTCCTGCTAGGAGAGCCTTTGACAGAATGAGAAAGTTTAGGAGTTTAGAATGCAGGAACAGGCAAAAAATTATTTCCGCGCCCTCAGACGGACGGCGCACATTTTATTCAAGTGGCTTCTTCTCGCAGTCCCTACGGGTCTGCTCTGCGGCGTCATCGGCACGGCGTTCCATCTGGCCGTGGAATTTGTCACCGAGCTTCGGGGCGTTCACGGCTGGCTGCTCTGGCTGCTTCCGGTGGCTGGTCTTGCCATCGTCGGCCTTTATAAGGTGACGAAGTGCGAGGGCGTCGGCACGAATAACGTCCTCCGTGCAGTGCAGAGCGGCGAGCCTGTCAGCCCGTGGCTCGTCCCGGCCATCTTCTTGGGAACGGTGCTCACCCATCTCTGCGGCGGCTCGGCTGGACGGGAGGGTGCTGCTTTGCAGATGGGCGGCAGCATCGGTTATAACATGGCAAAGCTGCTCCGCCTCAACGAGCACGACCGCCGGACGGCGACGGCCTGCGGCATGGCGGCGTTCTTCTCGGCACTGTTCGGAACTCCGCTGGCCGCGACCCTCTTCGCGATGATGGTCGTAGACGTCGGTGTGGTGTTCAGCGTGACCTTTGTGCCGGGCTTCACGGCGGCTCTCATCGCCTACGGCGTTTCGACGGCCTGCGGCATCGTCCCGACCAGCTTCGCCCTCACTGCGCCCGGACTGAGCGTGCTCACCGCACTGAAGGTCGCGGTTCTGGGCGTTCTCTGTGCGGCCGTTACCCGGCTATTCTGCCTGCTGCTCCACTTCACCGAGCACGAGCTTCCGAAACGTCTGCCCAACCCGTGGCTTCGGGTCGTGGTCGGCGGTATCGTGGTGGTGGCCCTGTCGTATTTGATGGGCGTGGGCCGCTACAATGGTGCGGGCATGGGCGTCATCACGGCGGCAGTCGAGCAGGGCGAGGCTCTGCCGTGGGATTTCTTCTGCAAGATGCTCCTCACGGCCATTACGCTGGCCTCTGGCTTCAAGGGCGGCGAGGTCGTCCCGAGCTTCTACATCGGCGCGACCTTCGGCTGTGTCGTCGGCCCGCTGCTGGGTCTGCCCGCCGGATTTGCTGCCGCAGTCGGTCTTGTGTCGGTGTTCGGCGGCGCGACCAATACCCTCATCCCCTCGCTGCTGCTGGCCTATGAGCTGTTCGGCGGCGTCGGACTGGAGCTCATCGCGCTGGGCTGCGGCATCTGCTACATGCTGTCGGGTCGCCACGGTCTGTACAGCAGCCAGACCTTCCTGACCGAAAAGCTCCACTCGGAATATACGACCAAATGGGAAGAGCGTCTGCACATCCATCACGCAGACTGAACCTGAAAAAAGAGAAACAGCCGGGCACTGCTGCCCGGCTGTTTCTCTTAGGCTGAGAATTGTATCAATGAGCAAATCGGGAATGTCAGAAAGGAGAGGTTACAGCCAAAGGCTGCAGATAAAGGTGGCAAGCAGTCCGCCCAGCGACATGACGACGTTGCTGATGGAAAGGGTCTTGAGTCCGGTCTTCATGTCGAAGCCCATGCAGTTGGTGTAGACCCAGAAATAGCTGTCGTTGACGTGGCAGCACAGACGAGCACCTGCACCGGAAGCGAGGAAGATGAGGATGGGGTCAAGACCAAGGCTTGCCGCGATGGGGGCGCAGAGGGTCGCCGCCGTGGTAACAGCGACCGTGCCAGAGCCCTGAACGACCTTGAGCAGGCCGGAGATGACGAAGGGGATGAGGATGAAAGGCAGGCCGGTGTTCAGGACCATCTGTGCCAGACTGTCGCCTGCACCGGAGACCTTCAAGACCTGACCCAGTGCGCCGCCTGCAGAGGTGATGAAAACGATTGGGCCGGCGTCCTTCAGGGTCTTGTCCATGATATCGATGATGGCCTTGCCGCCGAGACGCTTGCCGAGGGTGATGATAGAGAGGACTGCACCGATGGCGAGAGCGATGTTGGAGTCACCGATGAAGGAGACGACGCTCAGAATGGGAGAGCCTTCGGGCAGGATCATGCCGCAGGTAGTGTTCAGGAGGATGAGGCAGATGGGGACGACCAGAGGAAGCAGGCTGGCGACGGTGCCGGGAAGGTCCTTGTCGTCGTCGATGCTCGGGGCGGCTTCGTCTTCCTTCTGAGCCTCTTCATCCCGGAAGGTGTAGTAGCTGTCCGGCTTGTTGCGGAAGTACAGCTCCGCAAAGATCCAGCCTGCCAGCGTCATGAAAATTGCGCCGAATGCGCCGTAGAGGATGGCACGGCCGATGTCGATGCCCAGCAGACCGGCTGCAGCCAGAGGGCCGGGCGTAGGAGGAACGAAAACGTGGGTGGACAGCAGACCTGCCGAAAGGCTGACTGCCAGAATTGCCAGAGGGATCTTGGTCTTTTTGTGGATGGCCTTGACGAGCGGGGTCAGGATGACGAAGGCTGCATCCGAAAAGACCGGAATGGAAACGAGATAACCTGTAATTGCCATGGCAAGACCTGCCCGCTTCTGGCCGACCAGACGAACGGCGTCATAGGCCATTCGATTCGTGCCCTTTGCGGCGTCGAGGTAGTTGCCGAGCATGATGCCGAAGATGATGACGATGCCGATGCTTTTCACCGTGCCGGAAAAACCGCTGGTGATGGCACTGACGGTCTCCGCACCGCTCATGCCGCTGAGCATACCCATGACCAAGGCAGTCGCCAGCAGCGAGATGAATGCGTTCGCTTTGACTTTGATACACAGGATCAGAAGGACAGCCATTCCGATCACAAAAACGAGTTCCATTGGCATTTTCTCTTTCCTCCTTATTGAAACCTCACACCAGAGCGTGAAATTTACTCTGCGGCTTCATCCTTCTTTTTGGCGAAGCGTGCCCGCATCAGGGGCTTGATGCCGCCCGCCTCGAGGATCTTCATAGCCTGCTCGCCCAGCTGGTCGCAGGGGTAGCTCTCGCCCGTCTCCTGCACGGTGACGACGCCCTTGACGTAATCGAGGGTCAAGGTCTGGCCGGGCTGGACCTTCTTGCTGATGCCCTTGCAGATGACCGGAACAAGGCCGAGATTGACGGCGTTCCGGAAGAAGATACGGGCGAAGGAGTCGGCGATGACGGCCTTTGCGCCCATGTTCAGCAGGGCGATGGGGGCGTGCTCACGGCTCGAGCCGCAGCCGAAGTTCCGGCCTGCGACCACGATGCCGCCCTGCGGGAAGGTGGAAGCGATGTTGACGTCCACACCGCTGAGGCAATGGCTGCCGATCTCCTTCGGGTCGGTGATAGCCAGATAGCAGCCGGGATAGATCTGGTCGGTGTCGATATTGTCACCCACGACGATGATTTTGCCTGTGATTTCGCTGTTCATAAGAAAATCCTCCTCTCACAAATTACAGAAAGTCTCTGGGGTCGGTGATGTAGCCGTTCACCATGCTGGCCGCGACGGTGGCGGGGCTGGCAAGGTACATCAGGGCTTCGGTCGAGCCCATACGACCCGGGAAGTTGCGGTTGGTGCTGGTGATGCAGACCTCACCCGGTGCGAGGATGCCTTCGTGTGCGCCGAGACATGCGCCGCAGCCCGGAGTGGTGATGGTCGCGCCTGCGTCCATCAAATCCTGAATGTAGCCAGCCTTCATGCACTCCTGCATGACCTCGTTGGAGGCGGGCACGATGACGAGACGGGTGTACTCGGGGATGTGCTTGCCTTTCAAAATCTTGGCAGCGATGGCGATATCCTCGACGCGGCCGCCCGTGCAGCTGCCGATGTAGCCCTGATTCAGCTTGATCTGGCCGTTGGCAACGACCTCAGACAGCGGATGGACATTCTCGACGCTGCTGGGGCAGGCGAGGTTCGGCTCGATCTTGGAGACATCGAACACATAGCTCTCCTCGTACTGGAAGTCGGGGTCGGTGAACTGCACCTCGTAGGGGCGGACGGCACGCTGGTCGACGTAGTTCAGAACGTCGGCATTCGGCTGCATGTAGGCGGTCTTTGCGCCCATCTCGACGGCCATATTGCAGATGGTCATGCGGCCTGCGACGTTCAGCTTTTCAACGTAGCTGCCCGTAAAGTCGATGGCCTTGTACACTGCGCCGTCGGCACGGATGCGGCCGAGCACCTCGAGGATGACATCCTTCGGGTAAACGCCCTTCTGTGCCTCGCCGTCCAGACGGACTTCGATGATCTCCGGGACGCGGAACCACAGCTCGCCCGTCATCAGGATGGTCGCCATGTCGGTCGCACCGCAGCCCGTGCCCAGTGCACCGAATGCACCGTGGGTGGTGGTGTGGCTGTCGGTCGCGACAACGATCATGCCCGGGTAGATGACGCCGGCCTCCGGCATGACCTGATGGCAAACGCCGCAGTTGGTGTCAAAGTGGAAGCGCAGGTCGTTCTTCTTGGCGAACTCGCGCATCTCCTTGTGGTTGGCCGCGCTCTTGATGTCCGGGCAGGGTGCGTAGTGGTCGAAAACGAATGCGGCGCGCTCCCGGTTCCAGACCCTCTCGCCGCCCATCTCGTAGAAGGAATAGACGGTCTGAAGATACAGGTCGTTGATCTCGGCAAAGTCGACCTTTGCGGTCACGATCTCACCGGTGTGGACCTCGGCTTTTCCGCTGTTTTTGGCTAAGATCTTTTCAATAGCGTGCATAGTGTTGTCCTCCAATTCTCTCTTTTTGAATATTGAATATTGTATACGATTTTGCGAAAAAGAATGCGGCTCACTTCCCGAGCAGCTGCTCTGCGATGCGGCGGGAAGCCTCGGTGCTGAGCGTTTCCAGTGTGACGCCGGGCTGTCCGGCTGCTTCGTCCAGCCGTGCAAAGACCTTGCGGGTCAGGAAGTTCAAAAACAATTGCTTCATGAAGATCACCTGCTCTCTTTCTCTCCAAGTGGGTGGATGTTGACCGATTTGCTCACGATATATTTGAATATCGTATACAATATATCGTCTACGACACATACGATACCACGTTCCGACGCGATTTGCAAGAGGAAAACCGCGCTTTCTCCGCTGTGTCTAAATTTGGGAGAGATTTCTTGTCGAAAACGCCGAATATCGTATACGATGTATTTTACAAAGTATTTGACATACGTTCGACGGGATGCTATATTTTAAATAGGAAAGGAGCAATTACCTATGGAAAGTCTGAAAAAAGCGATGCCCGCACGGGTGCAGATCACAGCGATCCTGAAAAAGGCACTTTTTTCGGGAGAATATAAAAGCGGCGATGAGCTGAGCCTGACCGAGATCGCAGAGCGTCTGGGGGTCAGCCGTACTCCGGTGCGCGAAGCGTTCCAAACGCTGGAAGCGGAGGGTCTGATCGAACTGCGGATGAACAAGGGCGCGATCGTCAAGCCCATCGACGAAAAATATATCACCGACCACTACGAAATGCGTATCCTGCTGGAATCCGAGGCCGCAAAGCGGGCGGCCGAGCGCGGAATGCCGGATGCGGACGCTCTGCTGGACAAACTGAAAGCATTACAGGAGCACATGGAGCGCGTCTCGACCGAGGAATACGAGGAAGTGAACTTCGCCGTGCATTCGGCCATCTGGACGGCAGCGGATAACGAACGGCTGTATAAGTTCCTGTCCAGCCTTTGGAATGGCCCGAGCGTCGGCATCGCGTCCCCCAAGCTCGACCACTATATCAAGTCGACGGCGGAGCATATCGCCATCCTCGAGGCCATCAAAGCGGGAAACGCAAAGAAGGCACAGAAGGAAATGTCGGTGCATATCGAGCGCAGCCTCGACAATATCCTGAAAAATTTCAAGTTCCGCTAAAAAATTCTTCCGTACCCTCCCTCTTGATTTTTTCGCGCCATCGTGCTACAATCAGCGTAGTTTCATCCTGTGAAAAACGATGATGCGGACAAAAGAGCTTCGAGGGATACGACGCAGAGAGAGCCGCCGCCTTTTTAAATGAAGGTGTGCTGCAAGCGGCTTGTTGTGTGCGGAGCTTTTACCACCGCAGAGTGCAGAGGCGAACCTCTGCCGGGTGCGCCCGTTACAGCACAGCGAGTGGCGCAGAAGATGCGCAATTCGGGTGGAACCGTGGAACGCTCTGGATTTAAAAAATGACAGACGCTTCATCCCGTGGAAGTTTGCGGGGTGAAGCGTCTTTTTTGTTGAAATATCTGGATGCAAAAGGAGTATTTATCATGAAGATCATCTATAAAGACGGCACGGTCGCAGAGTGCCCGCAGGATCAAGAGCTGCATGTCATCCGCCATACGGCCGCTCATATCATGGCACAGGCCATCAAGCGTCTGTATCCGCAGGCCGACTTCGCCTTCGGCCCGGCCACCGAGAACGGCTTCTACTATGACGTCGACCTCGGCGACACCAAGCTGACCGATGAGGACCTTGCCAACATCGAGAAGGAGATGCGCAAGATCACCAAAGAGAACCTTGCCATCAAGCCCTTCGTCCTGCCCCGTGACGAGGCTGTCAAGCTGATGGAGGAGCGCAAGGAGAACTACAAGATCGAGCACATGGCAGATCTGGCCGACGAGACCGAGTTCAGCTTCTATCAGCAGGGCGAGTACGTTGACATGTGCATCGGACCTCACCTGACCTACACCAAGGCTCTGAAGGCCTTCAAAATTACCCAGCAGTCCGGCGCATACTGGAAGAACGACAAAGAGAACAAGATGCTGACCCGTATCAACGGCGTGGCCTTCCACAATCAGGAGGAGCTGGACGCTTGGGAGAAGGAGCAGCAGGAGGCTCGCGAGCGCGATCACCGCAAGATCGGCAAGGAGATGGGCCTGTTCATGACCGACGACCTCGTTGGCCGTGGTCTGCCGATGTTCCTGCCCGCTGGCTACACCGTCTGGCAGGAGTTGGAGAACTATATCAAGGAGAAGGAGCGTGCACGCGGCTATCTGCATGTCATGACCCCCTGCATTGGTACGGTCAACCTGTACAAGACCTCCGGTCACTGGGATCACTATCGTGAGAACATGTTCCCGGCCATGGAGATGGAAGGTGAGAGCTACGTTCTGCGTCCGATGAACTGCCCCCACCACATGATGATCTACGCAAATCGTCCCCACTCCTACCGTGACCTGCCCATGCGCATCGGTGAGATCGCCCATGACTTCCGTTATGAGTCCTCCGGTACGCTGAAGGGCATCGAGCGCGGCCGTCACTTCTGCCAGAACGACGCACACCTGTTCTGCACCCCGGAGCAGATCAAGAGCGAGGTCGCAGATGTCTGCAACCTGATCTTCGAGACCTACAAGGACTTCAACATCACCGATTACCGCTGTGTCCTGTCCCTGCGTGACCCCGCCGATAAGAAGAAGTATCACGACGATGATGCCATGTGGAATCACGCCGAGAATGCTCTGCGCGAGGTCCTGACTGAGCTGGGCATCCACTTCACCGAGGAGATCGGCGAGGCTGCCTTCTACGGCCCGAAGCTGGACGTCAACGTCAAGCCCGCTGTCGGCGCAGAGTATACCCTGTCCACCTGCCAGCTGGACTTCTGCCTGCCCGCAAAGTTCCACCTGACCTATGTGGACAAGGACGGCACCGAAAAGACCCCCGTTGTCCTGCACCGTGCAATTCTGGGCTCTCTGGACCGCTTCATGGCCTACCTCATCGAGGAGACCAAGGGCAAGTTCCCCACTTGGCTGGCTCCGGTTCAGGTCAAGGTGCTGCCCGTCTCCGAAAAGACCCTCGAGTATTCTCAGGCCATCACCGAGAAGCTGGTCGAGGCTGGCGTCCGTGTTGCTCTGGACGACGACAACCAGAAGATCGGCTATAAGATCCGCGCCGCTCAGCAGGTCGACCGCGTGCCCTATATGCTGGTTCTGGGCGCAAAGGAAGCCGAGGCCGGCAATGTCTCCGTCCGTGACCGTAAGGGCGAGACCACCACGATGGGCGTCGAAGAGTTCATCGAGAAGGTCACCTCTGAAATCAAGAACCGCAGCCTGTAAGCTGTGACCTCAAAATCTCAAAATAAATAAAAATCACGCCGCAGTTCCTCGAAGCGTTTCGCTTTCTGGAACTGCGGGTGATTTGTTATAAGTGTTCGATTCCGGTCGTTACACCCCGCTGCTGCCCCGGGAGCTGACGCTCATCGGGGGAGTACCTGTGCCGCTGAAGAAGGACTGGCCGCGGATGGTATTCTGGGTCATGCCGACGATATCGAGCAGCTGTGCTTCGGTGTAGTCAGCCTGATGATCCACCAGCTTGGGATGGGTGCAGAGATACGCGCCGTTCTCCGCTTTGACAACGCCCAGCCGCTCGAGGCTGGCAAGGATTTTTCCCAGCGACTTACGGTCGACCTTCATCCCCTTGTCAGTCAATGCCATGCACAGCTGTCCTGCCGACAGCGGCTTTTCCCGCAGGAGCAACGCCAGTGCAAGCTCCTGCCCGTGCAGATAGTGCGGTACGATGCCCTTCCAAAGCCAGACGCCCGGATTTTTCTTCATGATGCAGACCTCCTTTGGCAGTTGATTTGTCTTGAGTATAACATGCCTCTGGGAAAAATCAACGGCTTTCTTTTAAGGGATAACACCATAAAAAGCAGGGATTTTCAGAAAAATTGCCGGATACAGGTGCAGAGCGGCGAAAAATGTGATATCCTATAAAGCAGTTCAAAGCTTTATCAACATTGAAAGGAAGTATTTTTTATGTTGACTGTTGGTATCCACGGCGAGCAGAGCCAGCTCGTCACCCCCGAAAACACTGCCAAGACCATGGGCAGCGGAACGCTGGACGTGTTCGCAACACCTGCGCTGGTCGCACTGGCCGAAAAGACCTGCTGGATGAGCGTTGCCTCTGAGCTGGACGAGGGCTGCGGCTCGGTCGGCACGAAGCTGGACCTGGAGCACACCGCGCCCACGCCCGTCGGCATGACCGTCACCTGCGAGAGCGAGCTGACCGCCGTTGAGGGCCGGAAGCTGGTGTTCCGTGTGACCCTGCACGATGAAAAGGGCACGGTCGGCGGCGGCACGCACGAGCGTTTCATCATCAATAACGCAAAGTTTGCGGCAAAGGCAGAGGCCAAGAAGGGCTAACCCTCTCCGTCTCTGCCTTGCGGACTCACCTCTCCCGAGGAGAGCGGCAGATGCAGCGGCGGCGGAGCTTCCTCCAAAAGCTGCTGCTCTGCCCGCTGCTGTGCCTCCCAGAGAAAGCGGGCGGCCTGCTCGTTGGCACGGAAAAGCTCCAGATACATCGCTTTATAATCCGGCATGGCGCACATCTCCTTTGTTCAAACATCCGAGGTTAGTCTGCCCGGAGCTGTCCGAAAAATCACCCGAAATCAAAGAGGAATCATCCACCTATGAAAAAAGTCAATCTTTCGTGGGTCGGTGCACTGCTGGTCTTTGCCCTGCTGCTGTGGTGTACGGCCGCAACGCCCGGCAAGATCGCCGACCCGTCCACCTACACCTGCGCTGTGTACAGCACGGTGCTTTCCCTGCTGCCTCCGGTGGTCGCCATCGTGCTGGCATTGAACACCAAGGAGGTCTACACCTCGCTGTTGGTCGGCATTGCCACGGGCGCACTGCTCTATGCGAACGGCAACCTTGAGCTTGCCCTGAACACCCTCTTCTTCAACGAGGATGGCGGCATGATCTACAAGCTGGCCGACAGCTGGAACGTCGGCATCCTCGTCTTTCTCGTCATGCTGGGCATTCTGGTCGCCCTGATGAATAAGGCGGGCGGCAGTGCGGCGTTTGGCCGCTGGGCATCCACCCACATCCACACCCGGGCAGGCGCACAGTTTGCGACCCTGCTGCTGGGCGTGATGATCTTTGTCGACGACTACTTCAATTGCCTGACCGTCGGCTCTGTCATGCGCCCCGTCACCGACAACCAGAAAATCTCCCGTGCAAAGCTGGCCTATCTGATTGACGCCACGGCCGCGCCGATCTGCATCATTGCTCCGGTCTCCAGCTGGGCGGCGGCCGTCACGTCCTCTGTGCCGGAAGGCTCGGACATCAACGGCTTCACGATGTTCCTGCGCACCATCCCCTACAATTACTACGCGATCCTCACCATCGTCATGGCACTGTTCCTGATCTTCACGGGCACGGAATACGGCTCGATGAAGCTCCACGAGGATAACGCCAAGAACGGCGACCTCTTCACCACTGAGGATCGTCCCTACGGCGACGATGCCGTCTCCGCTACCGACACCACCGGACATGTCATTGACCTTATCGCGCCCGTTCTGGTGCTGATCGCGGGCTGCATCTTTGGCATGATCTACACGGGCGGCTTCTTCGAGGGCGTGGACTTCGTGACCGCTTTCGCCGACTGTGACGCCTCGATGGGCTTGGTGTTCGGCAGCAGCATCGCGCTGATGTTCACCTTCGTGTTCTACCGGGTGCGGAACGTCATGACCTTTCAGGATTTCGCGGCCTGCATCCCCGAGGGCTTCAAGGCGATGGTCAGCCCGATGCTGATCCTGACGCTCGCATGGACGCTGTCCGGCATGACGAACCTGCTGGGCGCGAAGTATTACGTCGCAAGCCTGCTGAACGGCAGTGCGTCCGGCCTGCAGTACCTTCTGCCCGTCATCATCTTCCTCGTGGCCGTCGGTCTGGCGTTCGCAACGGGTACGTCGTGGGGCACGTTCTCCATCCTCGTTCCCATCGTCTGCCACGCTTTCCCGCAGGGTGAGATGCTCGTCATCTCCATTGCGGCCTGCCTGTCTGGTGCGGTCTGCGGCGACCACTGCTCGCCCATCTCCGACACCACCATCATGGCCTCGGCGGGTGCACATTGCAGCCACGTCAACCACGTCTCTACCCAGCTGCCCTATGCAATGACGGCGGCGGCAGTTTCGGCAGTCTGCTATGTCATTACGGGTCTGTCGCAGGCTGTTCTGGGCGCGAATGCAAGCCTGCTGACTTCTTTGATCCTGCTGGGCGTTGCCATCCTGCTCGAGCTGGTCGTCCTGAACGTCATTCGTGTCCGGACTGCTCACAGCAAACAGGCCGGCTAAGAAGATTTTCCATTCCGAAAGGTGATTTTCCTTTCCGTTTTGCCGAAAACATGGTATACTAAAGGAAATTGAGTTATCTGGAGGAAGCATCATGCTCGAAAAAGCATTTCAAGACGTATATACCAAGTTCAAACTGCACTTCTATCAGAATGTGTTCCAGCGGTTCGCCACCCGGGAAGCGACCCTGACGACGGTGGAATCCTTCTGCATGGAGGGCATCATGGCGATGGGTGAGCCGACCATTGCGGAGTTCTCCCGGATGATGCAGATTTCAACGCCCAACGCGGCGTATAAAATCGGCAGTCTGGTGCGGAAGGGCTACGTCGAGAAGATCCAGTCCACGACCGACCGCCGGGAGTATCATCTCCGGCCGACCCAGAAGTATATCGACTACTACAACATCAGCTACTCCTACCTGCACACGGTCATCGAGCGTGTCCGGGAACGCTTCCCGGAGGAGGACACCGCCAAGTTGGAGGAGATGCTCACCATCATCAGCAATGAGCTGATGCCCGAGCTGGATATGCTGGGAAAAGTTCACCCGGACGTCCCCGCAAAGAACAGCGAAAAGGCTGAATAACCCAAACAAAAAGCTCTGCGTTTCCCGTTACAGGAGACGCAGAGCTTTTTTTGTTTTTCAGGAGAACTCGCTCACCAGACGGATGAGCTGACGGACGGGCTGCTTGAGCTGGGCGTCGTTCTTGTAGGCCGCAACGAAATCCCAAAGCTCCGGCTGGTCGCCGAAGGAGAACACGCTGATCTCATTTGCGTATTCGTGCTCTTCGATTTTGTAGCCGCTGGCGAAAGCCACGCCATACTGCCGTGCCACCAGTGCCAGTGCGGTGTCGATGGTGCTCAGCTCGACCACACGCGGCTCGATTTGATATTTCTCGAGGATGGTCGAGGTGAACTGTCCCAGCCGCATGTTCTTTTTGAGGGTCAGGAAGCAGTCGTTCTCGAGGTATTTCAGGTCGATCCACGGGTAACGGCGACCCGGCTCGGTCTTGGCGAGAAGCTCGTAGTTGCCCTTCCGGGGCGTGCAGATGACAAGCTCCTCCCGGGAGATCAGCTCGCAGGTATAGTGCTTCTGTTCCAGCCGGGCCTTTTCCAGCATGGTGAAGAACGCGACTTCGATGGTTCCATCCACGAGATACCGTTCCAGCGTATCGACGTCCTCTTCGTAGACCTGAATCTCATAATCGGGAAAGTATTCCCGGAACGCCGGCAGAACATGGGGCAGGACGGTGTGTCCGCGTCCCGGTGTGATGCCCATCGAAATGACGCCCCGGTTGGTCTGGATGAGGGATTTCAGCTCGGCGTCGAACTGCTGCTGAAGCCGGAGGATTTTGCGTGCCGTGTCCAGATACAGCTCTCCGGCCATCGTGGGGATGTACTGGCGGTTCTTCCGCTCAAAGAGCGGCGTCCCAAGCTCATCCTCCAATTTGACGAGGAAGCGGCTCAGTGCGGGCTGAGAGATGAACAGCCGTTCGGCCGCCTTGGAGAGGTTCTTCTCCTGTGCAATGACGATGACATATTCCATCTCCCGGTGTTCCATCCGTGCTCCATCCTTTCCGGCGTTGGCCTGCCTCTATTATAGCAGAGGAAGCACGGTTCTTACAGCGGCACGAAGGACTTTTTTCTCGTCCTCGATCTGCATCGAGTTGATGGCAACGACCGCGTTCTTCTTGGGGAGGACGACGCAGTACTGGCCGTATTTGCCGTCCGCACGGAATGCGCCGTCCGGCATCGTCCAGAAGAGATATCCGTAGTGACGGCCGATCTCGTCATCGCCTTGGTCGGAGAGGATGTGTGCACTGCCTGCCTCCTCGACCCACGTTTCCGGGATGAGCTGCTTGCCGTTCCACTGACCCTTCTGCAGATAGAGCAGACCCAGCTTTGCGAATTCTGAGACGTTCAGCTGCAGGCCGCCTGCACCGAAGGTGTTCCCCAACGGGTCGTTCTCGCACTCCGGACGCTCGATGCCCAGCGGCTCGAACAGGCGGGGCATCAGGTAGTCGACGAGGGACATTCCGGTCTTGCGCTGAACGAGGATGCCCAGCAGATACGGGCCGGCGTTGTTGTACTGGAACACCGTGCCCGGCTCGTGGACGACATTGGCGTTCAGGACGAATTTCACCCAGTCCTTCTCCACCATCTTGGGACGCATCGCGCCCATCAGCATCGGGCTTTCAAAGCCCATCGACATGGTGATGAGGTGGCGGAACTTCATCTTTTTCAGATTCTCAGAGGGTTCGGCCGGAGCATCGGCGGCAAAGTGGTCGAGGACATAATCATCCAGCGAGAACAGCCCTTCCTGAATCGCAAAGGCGCAGGCCGTTGAGGTGAAGCTCTTCGTGCCGGAATACTGGTTCTGCCGCTGCTCCGGCTCAGGCTGATAGCTTGCGATCAGCTCCCCATTCTGGTAGACCCGCATTCCGCGGACGGCCAGCTGTTCGTCCTTTACGGCGTTGGTAAAGGCAGTCAAATCCAAGGTTTTCATAACAGTTTCTCCTGTCCTTTCTGCAATTTAGAAGGGGATGATGCCGGTCACGACCACGAAGGCCAGCATACCGACAGCGAGCAGGAACGCCCACTTGTAAGAGAAGGCGATGTGCTCCTTCAGCTCCACATTCGTCAGGCCGAGGCCCATGTAGGTGGCGGCGGTCATCGGCATAATGTAGATGGCCGGGCCAAAGGTGATGAGGAAGGCTGCGCCGACTGCAGCGGCCGGGATGCCGTAGGCGGAAACGATCTGGTTGACGATGGGCAGGATGCCGTAGGTCAGGGCATCGCCGTGAACGACCATGCTCAACGGGCTGTTGATGGCGGCGAACAGGATGTGCAGGTGCGGAGCCATGCTCTCGGGCATTGCGGACAGGACCATCTGGGTCATGGCGTCCAGCATCGGGCTCTTGCCCATGATGCCGATCAGGACGCCGGAAGCCAGCGCGGTGAAGGCCATCGTCAGTGCATCGGTGGCGTGTGCCTTGATGCGCTCGGTCTGCATTTTCTGCGAGGGATAGTTCACCATCAGGGCGATTGCCAGAGCGACCATGAAGGTGATGTGGGTCGCGACCTTCGTGAGGGTCAGCATCAGGACGACGACCACGATGAGGGCGATGTTGAACCAGAACAGCTTGGGGCGGTGCAGTTCGTTTTCGGTCTTGACCTCCTCGGTCGTCTCCTCAACGGCGGCATTCTCCACATAGCCTGCGCCGCGCTTCTTCTCCATCTTGGCGAAGAACACGCAGAACAGCAGGATCATCGCGATGCCGAAAACCTGAGCGGGGATGCAGTATTTCCAGATGTCAGCCGTGCCGACTTCCAGCGCAGCGGCGGTGCGTCCGCACGGGCCGCCCCACGGCACGATGTTCATAACGCCCATCGTCAGGGTGGTGATGCAGAGAAGAACGATGGGGCGGACATTCATCTTCTTGTAGATGGGGAGCAGCGGGGGAATGGCGATCAGCAGGGTGGTCGCACCCGAGCCGTCCAGATGGCCGATAAAGGCGATGAGGACGGTCGCGAACATCAGCAGAAGGACATTTCCGCCGACCACTTTCAGCACTTTGTTCACGATGCGGTCAAACACACCGGCATCGTTCATGACGCCAAAGAACAGCACGGCGAAGATAAACAGGATCGCCGTAGTCGAAACGCTCGAGACACCCGCTTTGATGTACTCGCTCATATCCGTCGGGCTGAAACCGACCACGAAGCCGACAATAATCGGCAGAAGGATGAACACGACCGCAGGCGTGCTCTTGCCCCACAGCAGAAGGGCAACGATGAGGATCATCAGGGCAAAGCCTGCGACACCTAACAACGACATAACACTTCTTCCTTTCAAAGGTTCTCCAAAAAACTATCATACGTCCATCAAAAACCGCGGTTTGTTTTGATGCTTCGATTATAGCCGCGTCATGTATAAATGTCTAATGCCGATTCCGCCGTTTTGTATAACCGGAAGTTATGGTAAAAAATGTTTTGTGCAGTTTCGCCAAAAATCGACGTCTTGATTTTCCCATGTATCCCAGAAAACCCAGCGTTCTGCTGAAAAATCAAGACCGCATGTTGTGCACTATCCACAAAAGGCACTCTTTTGAAAAGCCTGTCCGTCCGAATAAAAAATCCGTGCATCCATCTCAAAAGACGGAATACACGGACTTGAAAAACAGCTTTTTAGAACGGCGGACGCCAGCCGGTGCAGTAGCGGGCATAGTCGCGGTCAGCCTGCTTGACGTAGAGGACAAGCTCGTTCTGACCCTCCTTGTTGACCCGCTCCCGAACCTTGGTCGGGAGGTTCTGACGGTGGAGCAGTTCCAGCTCGTCGTTCAGTTCTTCTTCGTTGTCGAAGGTGTCCAGCTCAGTCCAGTGGGTGCAGAAGAGCCAGAATTTCATCAGATGTTCGTTCATGATTTGGGTTCGTTCTCCTTTGTAGAAGCTTCCTCCGCCGGGTCGCGCAGACGATAGAAGGGCGCGATGGCGTTTGCGTCGCCGTGGCGGACGATGGAATAGGTGATGTCACAATAGGGCTGGATGGCCGTGCTCTTTTCGACGGTGGAGATGAGCAAGACCTGCAATTGCAGACGGCGGAACAGCTCCATCATCGGGCGGATGCGGTCGCTCGTCATCTTGCTGAAGGCCTCATCCAGCAGCACCAGACGGATGCTGTTCTCGCTCTTCTGATAAATTTGGAGCAGGGACGCGCAGATGGCGACATAGAACGGGGCTTGGTTCTCACCGCCCGAGGAATCCCGGCTGACCCGGGACAGATACGCCTGCTGACCCGAGACGGTGTTGGTGACCTTGATGTCGTAGTCAAGATAGGTGCGGTAGTCGACGTAATCCGAGAGGGTGACGTTCTCGGGACGGCGGCCCTCCTGACGGGCACGGGTGTTCTCGTCGACGTCGGCCATGATCTTTTCCATCAGCTCGTCGACCTGACGCTCGTATACGGGGTCGGAGGTCGCCGCCAGATTGTCCAGCGTGTCGCCTGCGGTCATCTGCTGGTTGCCCTTATCGACGATGACCTGATAGAATGCGGCCAGCTGCGGGTCACGGCTGGGTTCCAGCTCGAAGCGGTAGACCTCCTCGCCGTAGGTCAGCTGCTCCATGACCTTGTTCAGCTCCCGGAACTGACGGCGGGCGTTGAAGATGTCGTCCTTCATCCGGAAAAGAATATCCTTCCGGAAGCGGTCTTTGCAGTCCCGCTGTGCCTGTTCCAGACGGGCGGCGTACCGCTCGAGGTCGATGCGGACAAGGCTCTCGTACTGAGCGCGGTACTGCTCGACGCCCGCCAGACCCAGCGGATAATCGCAGACGTAACGCTCGTTGTAGCTCTTCTGCGCGGGCTCAAGGGTGCTCGTCAGATAGACTTGCAAGATATCGTCCAGCTTGGCCTGCGCCTTTTCTGCGGTCTGTGCGGCGGCGCGGGCGGTCTTGCCCTGCGACAGCTCTTCCAGCCGCTTCTGTGCCAGCGGCTCCAGAAGCGGGTGCTTCTGGAAGAAGCCGTCCGCCGTCTCGCGGCTCTGCTTGGCCGTCTCAACAGCCTTGCTCCGCTCGGTCTCACAGGAGGCCAGCTGCTTTTCACAGACGCGGACATCACCGCCTGCCTGCTCGACAGCTGTGCGTGCGGCATCCCATGCGGCTTCCCGGGCTTCCTCCTCCCGGTAAAGCTCTTGGAGCATCGGGTTCTCGCGGCAGTCGGCGAGCTTCTGCTCCTGTGCGGCGTAGTCGGCCTTGGCCGCGGTCAGCGCGTCCCGGTTCGCCCAGAGAGCCGCCAGCTCGTCGAGAGCCTTGCCCCGCAGGATGTTCTGGAACTGGTCGTAGGCGGCTTTCAGGCCGTTCTCGGTCTGTGCCGCTGCCCGGCGGCGTTCACCGAGGGCTTCGATTTCTTCTTTCAGTGCGCCAGCCCGGGCACGGCGGGCGTCCAAGCCGATATAACGCTGAGGCTTGCGCAGACGCTCCAACCGGAACGGGTGATGCCGCAAGAGGTCGCGGGTCGCGCTGTCAGGGTAATTCTCGAGGGTGTCCGACGTTTCACAGCAGACGATGCGCCGGAGGATGGTGTCGGCATACTGTGCGGCCAGCGGGTTTTCGCTCGTGACCTGTGCGGCCAGACTGTCCGCCGGGGGCGTGTCGGCCTTGCGATTCGCGCTCCGGATGCCCGGGGTGTCCAGCAGGCTGATCGGGCCGACCTTGTCCTTCAAAGCCACGAACGCGCTCTTTGCGGCGGCATAGTGGGCGGGCGGAACAAGGATGTCGAAGCGGCGGTCACCGAGACAGGCTTCCACGCAGTCCTGCCAGCTCTCGTCCTCGACGTTCAGCAGTTCGCAGAAGATCTTCGCGTCCGCCTGCATCCCGCGGCTCTTGAGTTCGGCGTTGACGGCATCCCGGACGCGGGTGGCCGCGTCTCCGTGCGGATAGACCCACTTGCCGCCCGAAACGGCATCCAGCTCGGCACGCTTGTCAGACTGCTCTTTTGCAAGCTCTGCGGAGGTCTTCCGTGCGGCGAAATACTGCTCTTCCAACGGCTTTTCAAGGGCGTTCAGGGCTTCCAGCAATTGCGGCTGGGTGTCGGCGGTCAGCTTTTCCGGCCAGAGTTTCGGTTCGACGTCCAGCCCGCTCCGTTTCAGGCTCTTGAGCAGAGCCGTGACCCGTGCGGCGGCTTCCTCACTCTGGGCGGCTTTCCGTGCGGCGGCGTCCACCACGCTCTTTTTGCGGGCGGCTTCCTCGGTCAGAGCATCCAGTGCCCGGCCCTCGCCGCTGGACGAGGCCGCACCGTGGGCGGTCAGGTAGGCACGGCGGGCTTCTGCCTCGGCATTCTTGGCGGCTTCATATTGGGCGTTCAGGGTCTCGAGCTGGCGTTTTCCAGCCGTCAGACGGTCGTTCCAGACGGCATCCTCGCCCGCATCGGCCTCGGCACGCGCCAGCAGTGCCGCACCCCGATTTACGAGGGCATCCGTCTCCTTTGCGGCGGCTTCCCGGCCTGCATTCACGATCTCTTCCAGTGCGGCGGCGCGGGTCTGTGCCTCGGCAAGGATGGCGTGCAGATTTTCCAGCTCGACCCGGTCGCCCTGCAAGGCGTCGAGATCCAGCTCCGGCTGAGGCAGGATATATTGATACAGGAATTCCCGGAAATTCGGGATCTCGTCCATGCTCGTTCCCATCTGGAACACTTCGTTGAACTTCTTCCCCAGCGGGCTGGATGCGCGGCCAATGCCGAGGGCGCGGCAGATGCGGTCACGCGCCTCGCTGGGACTGCGGGTATAGGACAAGCGGCCGACGGCCGGCTTGAAATCTTCTTTCGCGCTGGGCGCACCCGTGCGCGGGTCGATGAAGGGGAGCATCTCGAGGGTACAGCCGTCCTCCGAGATGTACCACGTCTGGTCGCCGGGATGAAGCTCCTGCATCGGGCCTTCGGATTCGACCCGGACGGCGATGACAAAGTTCATCCGCTTGACGCTGTTCCAGAACTCCGCGCCGATATACGCCACGGTGCGACCCGGACGGCGGTAGGCGTTCTCGCCGCGCTGTTTTGCGTGGACAGAGCCTTGGAGGGTGCGTCCGCTCTTCTTGTTGCCGAGGGCGTTGAAGTTCCGGTTGGTCGTCAGGCAGTAGCGGATGGCGTCGAGGATGGTGGTCTTGCCGACTGCGTTCACGCCGATCATGTAGGTCAGTCGGTCGCAGTCAAAGGTGACGTTTTCAAAGTTGTGCCAGTTGATGAGCTTCAGTCGTTTCAGTTCGATCATTCTTCTGCCTCCGCGGTATCGTCAGGCCGTTCGTAAAGGGAAAGCTCGTTCCGGGTGCGGCTGCTCTCGGCGGCGGCATCCGCAAGGTCTGCGTCCGGCAGAGCCAGCAGGACGGTCGGAAAGACCTCGATGCGGCTGTCCAGACCGCTCAGACGGCTCACAGGCCGGGCAAGATTGTACTTGCGCAGGGTGCGCAGGAGTCGTTCCAGTGTGGGCTGGTCGAGACGGCGGGGCAGGTTCATCTTCTGCAGTTCGGCCTGCACCTCTTCGACCGTCACGAGCACCTGTTCGGCACTGGCCGACAGGCTTTCCCGCTTTTGGAGATAGAGCAGGCGGAGCACCAGAAGCAGGATGCTCTCGTATTTCAGCAGCCGTGCCTGACTGCCCTCGTGCTCGTTGACGAGGGCGGCGGCCTGCAAAGGCGCAGGGTAGAGCACCACCGCATAGCCCAGCGGCGCGAACACCGCCCGCACCTCGTTCAGATGGTCCTGCACATAGAGGTATTTTGCCCGCTGATCCTCCACACTGCCCAGCAGAAAGCAATGGTTGAGCAGATAGTTCGCGGTCTCCTCTAAGAGTTTGTTCGTTTCGGGCATAGTCAGTTTTCCTCCCCGTCATGCTGGTCGTCCAGCTGTTTTTCGATTTCTTCAATGGATGGCAAACTGCTGCGCAGGTCGTCGGGCAGAGAACGAACCAATTGATTTTTCCATTCTGCCACTCCAATCGGATTTTGATACCCCGTCAATGAATATTCTACGACCGTTTTATTTTTGCCTTTTACCAACAGCAGACCAATTGTCGGATTGTCATCCGGATGCCGGAGCAAGTCGTTTACCGCATTTTGATACAGGTTGAGCTGGCTCACGAATCCCGGTTCAAAATCGACTGCCTTCAGCTCGATCACCACAAAGCAACGAAGTTTCAGGTGATAAAACAGCAGGTCCAGATAAAAGTCCTGTCCGCCGACTTCCAGATGCACCTGACGACCAACAAAAGCAAATCCCTGCCCCAATTCCAACAAGAATTTCTGAATATGTTCGGTCAGGCTTTGTTCCAATTCGGCTTCACGGCGAGGCTCATCTGTTCCAAGAAAATCGAACAGATATGGGTCTTTGAAAATCTGATTTACCATGTCCGAATCATCCGGCGGAAGAGCGATTTTGAAATTGTTTGTCGTTCTGCCCGTTCGTTCCATGAGCTGATTCTGGA
>CAVJGY010000003.1:0-24424 GCA_963648915.1 Acutalibacteraceae bacterium
TTCAGTTCATATACATGTCCGTCGGTTTTGCGTTATAGTGCTTTTCCGCAGAGGACAGCTTATCATTTCCCGTAGCAATATCGATTTGTTTCCATGCCACTTCACTTCCGCCAAAGTAAACCGTTTCCAGTGGTACACCGAACACATCACCGACAACACCAACACTGAACGCATCGCTGTCAATGTACTTCACGCTAGCAGGGATATAAACTTTGCGCAGGTTATCGCAGCCGCCGAAAGTGCCGCTCTCAATTTCGGTAAGACCTTCCGGCAAAATCAGATACGAAATGCCCGTACCCGAGAATGCCGATTTTCCAATTGTTTTCACACTGGCCGGAATCGACAATTCTGAAATCGACGTACCGCTGAACGCATACTCACCAATCGTTGTTACACTGCTCGGGATGACGAGTTTTCCGCTCAGTTTCGTTGAGAGGAACGCGCTCTCTCCAATCGTTTTGAGCTTTGTAGGCAGATTGACCGAACTCAGTTTCAGGCAAGCCGCAAATGAGTTCGCTCCAATCGTTGTGACATCATTGTTTAGTAACACGCTTTCCAGATTACTGCAAAAATAAAACGCTGCATTATCCAGCGTTTCCGCTCCCTGAATCGTCACTTTTGTCAGATTCGGGCAGCTGGAAAACGCCCATGCACCAATCTTTTTGATGCTGGCCGGAATTGTCACTTCACGGAATTTTGCACCGCTGAACGCGCTGCTTGAAATCTCCGTTACAGTATAACCGTCTATTTGACTTGGCAACGTCAGCACACGGTCAGGCTCTTTGCAGGTCGAGTCATAGCCAGTCAATGTGACCGTCTTTGCACCATTCTGTACATACGTCCAGTTCACTTTGTTGGGGTCTGGCTTGCTGGACGCATCGCTTGAACTCGAAGAGTCGGAACTGCTAGGCTGGCTGGTGCTGGTGGAAGAGCCACTCGGCTGTGAAGAACTTGCGGGTGGATTTGTCCCACCGCAGGAAGTCAAGACCATCGCCGCCATGACCGATGCCACCAACGCACCGGAAACCGCACGCAGACATTGTTTTTTCAATTTCATTTCTGACACGCTCCTTTTCATTTTTAATGAATTCGCACAAAGAACTTTTCCCTGTGCCTTGCCTCTTCTATTTTAACGGAATATCCGTTAAAAATCAAGATGCACAACCTATCCTTTGTAGACTTTCTACAAAGGGGTGATACAATGTTATATATTGAGCGTGTCAAAGAACTGCGCGACGACAATGACCTCAGTCAGACACAGGTTGCACGGGCAATTCATGTCGCCCAGACAACTTACTCCGACTACGAAAAAGGGAAAGTTCGGATTCCGGTCGAATGCCTTATCCAACTTGCAAAATTTTACGACGTAGATATGAACTATATCACCGGTGTCAGCGATACGCGCCGACCATTTCCGACCAAATGAAAACACCCTCTGTCCGTAAAGACAGAGGGCCTTTCTATTTATTCCATTACAAACTATGTTTTACTGCGCGTTTTTCTGCGATTTTATAGACTTCATCATCGGCTCTTGCACCGACCACGACGACCAGCATTTCGGTCTCCGTCTGGATCAACTTATAGACCACCCTCAGTCCTGCGGCTTTCAGTTTAATTTTGAATAGTCCGGACAGGTCCGTGCCGCCTTTATTGCCGAGCGGCTTTCCATAGCCGCCCTCATAAATCGAAACCGGGTTCTGCTGGACTTTTTTCAACGCCTTGGCGACCAGAATGCGTTGGTTTCTGGCAAGAGCTTCAAATTCCTTCTGTGCTTCCGGGAGAAATTCCAGTCTCCAATTCATTCCAGCTCTACCTCGTCGAAATCTGCGAGGTCATCCTCCGTGATGCCAAGCTTTTTGTAAACATCCTCCGCCGGGACAGCCTTCTCCGGGTCAAAATCCTTTAGACGGGCTTCAGCCATCGCAAACAGTCTCGCATTTTCCAGTTCTTCCATCAAATCGAGATATTCTTCCGGCGACATCAGCACGCACTCCGGCATATTGTTTTTCATGACGACCTTCGCGCCCTGTTTTTTCACGTCCTCAAATATTTTTCCGGCATAACCGCGGTTGAACTGCGTGATCGGAACGGTATTTTGAATCGCATTGACAAGGGAACTCATTCTGCCCACCTCCTGTATTCTCAGTATAGCGTTCTTTCGATAATATGTCAATTCTTTTATCAGCAAATTTATCGATATATCTCTCAGTAAAAAACTCCCCAGCAGGTTCATCACCAGCTGAGGAGCTTTCTTTCTGTTTGATTTAGCCCAGCAGTGCCAGCACGCCGCTCTTAGGGCGTGCGCCGACGGACTGATTCACGAGCTTGCCGTGTTCAAAGACCAGCAGGGTGGGGATGCTCATGACGCCGAACTCAGCGGCCAGCTCGGGCTGCTCATCGACATTGACCTTACCGACCTTGACGTCACTGCGCTCTTCGGCGACCTCGTCCACGATGGGCGAGAGCATCCGGCAAGGGCCGCACCAAGTCGCCCAGAAGTCCAGCAGTACGGGCTTTTCGCTGTGCAGGACCTCTGCATCAAAGTTGTCTTTCGTGATGGTTACGACTGCCATATCAATATCCTCCGTTCAGAAGTATAATTTCTTGTGATGGTCTTAGTATACCCCGAAACGACCCGGTTTTCTGTAACTGTGTCACATTCCCATCCAAACGCGCAAAAATGCCCGGAACGGGAAGAAAGGACCGTTCCGGGCACGAAGATAGCTTTTAAATTTTAACGCTTACAGGCCAGCGACGCAGTTCTTGCCTGCGATGTAGCCATAGTAGACGCACAGGCTGTGGCTGATGCCGCGCATACAGATCGGGTACTCGACTGCATAACGGCTGCCCTGCACGTTGCCGCAGACGTACAGACCCTTGATGATGTCGCGCTTCGGGCTTGCAGGGTCTTCCTCGGTGAAGGTGTGGCAGTTCTCGTCACTTTCCAGACCACCGACGCAGACCAGCATTGCGGTCGTACCCCACTGGCAGGCATAGTACGGGGGATTCTCCAGAGCGAACATCCGGCTTGCGGGCTTGCCGAAGTCGTCGTCCGAACCAGCCTTGCACAGCTCGTTGTAACGCTCGATGGAAGCCAGAGCGTTGTCCAGAGCCTCGCCCTCGAAGCCGCACTGGGTCAGCAGGTCCTCCAGCGTGTCGGCCTTGAACTGGTAAGCCTCGGCCTTTGCGCTGATCTTGGTGTACTGACGGTCGGAGTAGTTCGGGTTGGACTCGTCCTCATCCTCGGGGATGATGTAGCACAGACCGCCGTGGTTTGCAGGCATGTAGGGGATCTCCTCGCCCCACTTGGAGTCGTAGAGCTGGAAGGAAGTGCACTCGGGCTGCAGCTCGATCTGGTTCTCCAACTGCTGGCCGGGGATGCACTCGTTCATGAAGCGGTCGCCGCGCTTGTTGATCTGCAGGAACGGGGTGACGCCCATGCCGCTGCCCATGTGGTGGGTCATCGGAGCGTGATGATCCTGAACCTTTGCGCCGATCCACGCGCCCATGCGCAGGCCGTCGCCGGTCTCAACGGTCTTGCCCTCGACGTCAACGCCCAGCATACCCATTGCGCCCATGTTCATGATCTGCTTCTCGACGACCTCGGGAGCGAAGTGCTTCATGATCTTCTCGTCGCCGGAGTTGTCGCCCGTTGCCAGAATGACGCCCTTGGAAGCGTTCAGCTGGATGTACTTATTGCCGTTCTGCGCATCGCGGATGATGACGCCCGTGACGCGGCCGTCGCTGTCCTTCAGCAGCTTGGTGCCGAAGCAGCCGAAGAAGGTCTTTGCACCTGCATCCAGAGCCTTGTTCAGGTTGGCCTCGACGATGAAGCCCTGCTGATCCTTACGGGAGGAGCGGAACTCCATGCTGGACGGGAAGGTGGGGAACTCTTCGTTGCGGTAGTCGTAGTGCTCGGGCTGAGGCCATGCCAGAGGAACGAGGATGCCCTTGTCGAACTGCTCCTGCGTGACGACCTGACGGGTGGTGTCGCAGATGGTCAGCTCGGGATAAGCCTCGATGAACCAGTCCATGACCTCGTGTGCATGAGAAGCCCACTTCTTGAGGATGGCGCGCTTATTGCGGTAGGTGCACTCACGCATCAGCCGGTTGACGACAACGTCCTCATCGACGATGTTCTCACGACCCCAACGCTTGTTCAGGCTGCCGTTCAGCAGAGCGTACTCACCGCTGCGGCAGTTGAAGGAGGAGCTCTTCTCGACAATGGCGACCTTTGCGCCTTCCTCGGCAGCAGCACGAGCGGCGCAGATGCCGGACAGACCCGCACCGATGATGACGACGTCGAAGTCCTGCGTCTCGCTGGCCTCGACCTGCGGCTCTTCGCCCAGCCAGTCGTCGCCGTCGTCCGCGCTGTTGGTATCCTCAGCGGGAGCATCGGTCTTGACACCCATTGCCTGTGCGATACAGTCCGCAGCAGCTTCCTTGACAGCGTTGGTGGTGACGGTCGCGCCGGAAATGTTGTCGACCTCGGCACTCTGAGCCGCCATCAGAGCCTCCTGCAGGGTGGGAGCAGCCACACCGCCGATGCTCTCGGTCTCGTTGGAAGTGTCGACGACGACCTCGGTGATGGCCGTCTCGCTGAAGGTCATCGTGACCTTGACCTCACCGATGCCGGTAGCCGTGCCGGTGTAAGTACCGGGAGTGTACAGTGCCTCGCCAGTGGATGCAGCGGTAGAGCTGCTGGAAGCAGCATTGCAGGCAGCCAGTGCGCCAGCGGTGACACCGCTCATGGCGGCAGCAGCAGCGACTTTCAGGAAGCCCTTACGGGAAATCTTATTCATCTGCGTTCTCCTTCGTGTTCTCTTTCTTCTCGTTCTTCTTTTTACGTTTGCAGGCGGAAAATCGCCCGCGCTGTACTTAGTATAAAATATAACGAAGTAAAAAGGAATTAAAAAATCTTAAGCAGTGTTATAAAAGATGTTTATAAGAGAAGGAATAAGTGATATACTAGAGTGGAAGGGGAGGTTTCATCATGAACGACCATCAGCTGCTCTGTTTTCTGACCGTGAGCCGGACGCTGAATTTTTCCAGTGCGGCGCGGGAATTATACTGCACCCAGCCTGCGCTGAGCTATCAGATCCGCAGTCTCGAGAAGGAGTTGGACACCCCGCTCTTTCAGCGCAGTACCACGAATGTCGCACTGACCGAAGCGGGCCGTGCCTTTCTGCCCTGTGCGCAGGAGGTCTACCGCCATATCCTGAACGCACGAAATGAGATCCGCCCTTACGCCCGGCAGAAGCATCTCATACTGAATCTTCCGATGGTCTTGTTGCAGCGCGACCCCATCTATCCGGTCCTGATGGAGCGGCTTCACCGCGCGTTTCCGGGCTACGAGCTGGAGATTCGCACCGACCCGGTGCTGGGCAGCCTTCACCGCTATCTGACGACTGAGGTCGACGCCGCGATCTATCTTCCCATGACGACCATTCAGCCCGAGGTCGAGCTGACGCCGTTGGTCGAGAACCACTGCTATCTTGTGGCCGCACCCCAGCATCCACTGGCCGACCGCCGGGAGCTGTTCCCGGCCGACCTGTCCAATATGCTGATTTATTACGAGCCGATCTTCGGCGGCGTGGCCGAGCACCTGCGCAGTCTGCCTGAACGTCCCTTTTCACCCCCGCGCTGGGACATGGTGGAGACCTACGAGACGGTCTACGCGAACCTTCTGGCCGGAAAATGCCTCCTCATCAGCCCGATGAAGTACCCCGTCTATCCGGCCGAGTGGTACCATCCGGTGCAGATGAGCACCCCCGTCCCCGACACCTGCCTGCTCACCCTCCGGGATGACCCCCGGCCTGAGATCGTCCAGCTGAGACAGATCTTTCAGCAGACTTATCGGGAGTTTTTCAAAGAGCAATTCTAAGGGATATAGTAAGATACCCTTTATCCAATTTTCTTACGCAAAAAGAGGGCTTCCTTCCATTGATTCAACGGAAAGAAGCCCTCTGTATTTATTGTTTCTTATTACAGCAAAGTTTACCGATTCAGCATCTCTTTGACGGTCTTGACGATGGTTGCATCATCGAGGCCATAGAGCTTGAGGAGGTCCCAAGCCGGGCCGGAGCAGCCGAACTTATCCTGAACACCGACGCGGCGGACGGGGGTGGGCAGCTTCTCGCTCAGCAGAGAGCAGACGGCCTCGCCCAGACCACCGATGACGCTGTGCTCCTCGGCGGTGACGACCTTGCCGCACTCCTTGGCAGCCTTGAGGACGATCTCCTCGTCCAGAGGCTTGATGGTGTGGATGTTGATGACGCGGGCATGGATACCCTCAGCAGCCAGCTCTGCGGCGGCCTTGCGTGCCTCGTTCACCATCAGACCGGTCGCGATGATGGCGATGTCATCACCCTCGGTGATCTGCTCGCCCTTGCCGATCTCAAAGTGGTAATTGGCCGGGTCGTGGAACACGGGAACTGCCAGACGGCCAAAGCGGAGGTAGACCGGGCCATCCAGCTCGTAGGCGGCACGGACGGCGGCGCGGGCTTCGATATCGTCTGCCGGGCAGATGATCGTCATACCGGGCAGGCTGCGCATGAGGGCAAAGTCCTCACAGCACTGGTGGGATGCGCCGTCCTCGCCGACGGAGATGCCGCCGTGGGTCGCGCCGATCTTGACGTTCAGGCGGGGATAGGCGATCGAGTTGCGGATCTGCTCGAAGGCACGGCCAGCGGCGAACATGGCGAAGCTGGAAACGAAGGGGACATAGCCCATCGTAGCCAGACCAGCCGCGACGCCCATCATGTTGGCCTCGGCGATGCCGCAGTCGAAGTGGCGGTCGGGATATGCCTTGCGGAACATGCTGGTCTTGGTCGCAGCGGCAAGGTCTGCGTCCAGAACCACGATGTTGTCATGGCCTTCGGCGGCAAGCTCTTTCAGGGTGTTGCCGTAGCTTTCGCGGGTCGCGATCATCTTTACATCTGCCATCTTACTTGTCCTCCTCTTCCAGCGCAGCATAGGCGGCGGTCAGCTCCTTCATTGCGACGGCATACTCGTCGTCGTTGGGGCCTTTGCCGTGCCAATCCACAGCGTTGGTCATATAGGAGACGCCCTTGCCCTTCACGGTGTCGAGAATGATGCAGGTCGGCTTCTCGTTCTCGGCGTGGAAGGCCTTGACCGCGCTCTCGATGGCGTCGTAGTCGTGGCCGTCGATGGTGATGACGTTGAAGTTGAAAGCCTTCAGCTTCTCATCCAGCGGTGCGCTGTTCATGACCGTCTCGGTGTTGCCATCGATCTGGAGATGGTTGCGGTCGAGCATGACGCAGAGGTTGGACAGGCCGTAGTGGGATGCAAACATAAAGGCCTCCCAGCACTCGCCCTCTTCCACCTCGCCGTCGCCGACGATGGCGTAAACGCTCAGCGGCTTATTTGCCAGCTTTGCACCCAGAGCCATGCCGCAGGCGGCAGAGATGCCCTGACCCAGACTGCCGGTGGACATGTCCACGCCCGGCGTGCTGTTCATGTTGGGATGACCCTGCAAATAGCTGCCGATCTTGCGCAGCGTTTTCAGATCCTCGACCGGGAAGAAGCCGCGCTCGGCCAGAGCAGCGTACAGTGCCGGAGCTGCATGTCCCTTCGACAGGACAAGGCGGTCACGGTCTGCATTGTGCGGATCTTTGGGGTCGATGTTCATATCCACAAAATAGAGGTAGCTCAGCACCTCGGCGATATCCAGACTGCCGCCCGGATGACCGCATTTCGCGCTGTGAGTTCCCTCAATCACGCCCATGCGGATATGGCAGGCGTGCTTTGCCAGGGTAAGCTTTTCTGCATTTGTCATGATGGTCCTCCCGTATGAACCTCAGAAATTTGCATGTGTGTTACGCGCAGGGCGATTTTTGTCCTTTTGCGCGGTTCGTCAAGTTTATATTATCTATTCTGTGCAAAAAGGTCAAGCTTCTTTCGGCAAAATGTACATCACCGGGCAAAATCGCCTGCAAACGCCGCCGTTTTTGTGGAAAATGCAGGCCTTCTTCCTTGTTGACAAGCCCAAATCGACATGCTATAATTTTCACAATTCCGGCAAGAAGCCGGACAGCCGGGCTGAAGCCCGTTTTTTCGCATCCATTTTTGATTGAAACAGACGCCATGAAGGGGTCTGCTGTTGGCATACACGCTGACAGCAGACCTCTTTTTATTTTTCTCATCCGGACTCCTGTGATACAGGCGGATGAGGTGTATCTCAAGGAGGAATTTTTCATGAAAACCAAAACCAATTCGCCCGCACGGAATCTTGTCTTGGCCGCGCTGTTCCTTGCGCTGGCCTTCATCCTGCCGATGTTCACCGGACACATCCCGCAGATTGGAAACATGCTCTGCCCGATGCACTTCCCGATCCTGCTCTGCGGCTTCGTCCTCGGCGGCCCGTGGGGTCTGGCGGTCGGCTTTGTCGCACCGCTGCTCCGCTCGGTGCTGTTCGGGATGCCCCCGATGTTCCCCATCGCCATCTCGATGGCCTTTGAGCTTGGCACCTACGGCCTTGTTTCCGGCCTGATGTACCGCAAGGTCAAGCAGCACACCCTGCCGATGATCTACGCAACGCTGCTGACGGCTATGGTCGCCGGACGTCTGGTCTGGGGTGCTGTCCGCTTTGTGCTGGCGGGTCTGTCCGGCAGCAGCTTCCCGTTCTCGGCCTTCCTGTCCGGCGCACTGCTGACCGCTCTGCCCGGCATCATCGCCCAGCTCATCATCATCCCGCTCATCATCGCCGCCCTTCAGAAGGCGAAGTTTATGGACTAACGAACGACAGGCAAAAAAATTCCGGCAGGTCATCGACTTGCCGGATTTTTTGTATCTTATTTCAGGATTTCAGGAATGCGGGGAGGGGCTTACCCTGCTTGAGCCACTGGTGATATTCAGCGGTCGCGGCGAACTCGACATCGCCAGCGGAGTTCAGAGCGGTCTCGACGGAATCCTGCACCACGCCGATGATGAAGCCGACACCGACCATCTGCATCGCGATATCATTCGAGATGCCGAACAGGGAGCAGGCCATCGGGATAAGGAGCAGCGAGCCGCCCGCAACGCCCGAAGCACCACATGCACCCAGAGCGGACATGACCGACAGGACGATAGCAGCGGGCAGGGAGACCTTGATGCCCAGCGTATTCGCGGCGGCCAGCGTCATAATGGTAATGGTGATGGCCGCACCGTCCATGTTGATGGTCGCGCCCAGCGGGATGGAGACGGAATACATATCCTTGTCCAGACCCAGCTTCTCGCAGAGGGTCATGTTGACCGGAATATTCGCGGCGGAGCTGCGGGTGAAGAAGGCGGTCAGGCCGGACTCCTTCAGGCAGCGGAACACCAGCGGATACGGATTGCAGTGGAGGTAGATGAAGATGATGAACGGCGAAACGATGAGTGCCATGAAGAGCATCGTACCGACAAGCAGTGCCAGCAGCTTGCCATACTGGGTGAAGATAGACAGACCATTGCTCGAAACATTGGAGTAGACCAGACCCATGATGCCGAAGGGTGCGAGGTTGATGATCCAGCGGACGATCTGAGACACTGCGTCAGCGGTATTTGCCAGAAATACCTTGGTGCTCTCTGCGCCGATCTTCTTCATCGCCAGACCGAACAGGCAGGCCCAGAACAGGATGCCGATGTAGTTGCCGTTCATGATGGAGCTGACCGGGTTTGCGACGAAGTTCGCAAGCAGGGTGTTCATGACCTCGCCCAGACCTTGGGGCACAACATCCGACTCAGCGGCCTCTGCCAGAACGACCGTCTGCGGAAAGATGAAGCTTGCAATTGCGGCAATGGCTGCGGCCAGGAAGGTCGTCAGCATGTACAGCCAGATGACCGTACCAAAACGGCGGTCCAGCTTGGACGAGCCCTGTGCCAGCGCACTCGCCACGATGACAAAGACCAGAACCGGGGCGATGCCTTTCAGTGCACCGACGAACAGCGTGCCGAGTTCAGCGACCCAGCCCGCGCCCGGCACGAGCATCGCCAGCAGTGCACCGACGACCAGACCGACGAGGATTCGCACGATCAGGCTGACGCCATTATAGCGCGCTGCGGCTGCTTTCAATGTTTTCATATTTTAACACTCCCTCTAACACTGTACTCCCTTAGCGTACAGATTTTCCCATTCCTCTATCGGGAACAAGTGCTATTGTAGTCTCATCCTGTCCAAAAGTCAAAGATTTTGCTGGATTTTTCGGCTTTTTCATCTGAAGGCCTCCACAGACGAAGATTTTTCACTGTCCTTGTGGTGAGAACACATCGTTAAAAAAGAAAACAGACTGTCGCAGAAGCGTCCAAAAAAGCCTCTGTTCCAGTCTGTTTTTGATTTCTGTATTACCGCTCCATCGGAAGGGTCAGGGACATTTTCTGATAGGCGATGCGGGGCGTACCGTTTGCCACATGGATGATGCCGCACTTGGTGAAGCCGTTCTCTTCCAGCACCTTCTGCATGATCTTGTTGTCCTCGTGGGTGTCGGCGCGCAGGCTTTCGCAGTGCTCGAGACACCATGTGATGACCTCCGAGGCCACGCCGTGGCGTTTGCCGGACGAGGCCAGCCGATGGAGCGTGCCATAGGGCAGAGTATCGTTCAGCCAGCTGCCGTTTTCGATTTTTGCATAGGTCGGGTCTGCGCCCAGAATAAACGCAAAGACTGCCATCATCTGTCCGTTGATGAGGTAAACGAACAGGCGGTTGGTGTCGATATCCTCCTCGATCAACTCCTGCGGCGGGAAGCTGTCTCCCCACTGGGTCGGATTTCCGGAATCCTTCATCGCCTGCCGTGCGCGGGCGTAGATTTGCATGATCTGCTCCAAATCAGAGCGGGTCGCTCCACGAAACATCCTCTTCCACCTTCTCTTTCCGCGCATATCCTGCAATGCGCGTGTGATAATTTACTAATATTGTAGCACAATCCGGCAAAGAATTCCATACTCCGCCCAATTTGTGCCAAAAAAGAAGAACGCATCGCAGAGTGGGCGGTGCGTCCTTCGGGTCGTCTCCTGCATTATGCACTGGCACGGGTGCGGGCGGAACGGGTACGGCGGTATTCCCGCGGGCTCTGGCCGTAGCGTTCGTGGAACAGGCGGTAGAAATAGCTGGTGTTCTCATAGCCCACCTGCGTGATGATCTCCTGAATGTTCAGGTCACTGCGGCGGAGCAGGCGTGCGGCCGTCTCCATCCGGTGCTTCTGGAGCAGTTCTTTATAGGTCTTGCCCGTCTGGGCGCGGACACACTCGCTGACATAGGCCAGCGAAACGCCATAGGCCCGTGCCACATTGGACAGGCTGGCCTCGCGGTAGTTCTGGGTGATCTCATTCAAAGCCGCCTGAACGAGGGCATCCCGGCTGACGGTCTCGCCTCTTGCTTCCAGCGGAAAATTCTTGACTGCCATAGAACAAATCCTCCCTTGCGGCAGATTCTTAAATTTAAGTCTTTCTATACTATATACGAACCAGAAGGGAGAAACATTGCAGCTATTTCAAAAATTTTACTAAAAAAGCCGTCGTACACACCAAAACGGCGGTACAGCGGCTTTTTCCGGAAGAATAAGTGAGGAAAACACGAAAACTTTCCGGGCGAAACACAAAGGAAAAGAGGGAAACGGGATGCCCTCAGAAGAGATTTTCGTTGTGATAGCGGCCGGAGCGGACGAACTCGACCCACTCGGCCACATTGACGGCGTGGTCGCCGATCCGCTCGAGGTACTTGATGACCATCAGGACATCCAGTGCGGCATCGACACGGCCGGGGTTGGCCGCAATTTCTTCGGCCAGCGTGTGCTTGATGGCGTTGAAGTCGTAGTCGACCTCATCATCCGAATCAATGACCTTCCGGGCGGCGTTCTCATCCTCGCTGGTGAGAGAATCCAGCGCGGCAAGGATCATTGCGTGTGCCTTCCGGCCCATCTCGATGGCCTGACTGATAGCCGGGTCGCCCTCCTTGCGGACGGTGACGAGGTGGGGGATGATCTCTGCGATATCGGCGGCATGGTCGCCGATCCGCTCGATGTCGGTCACGACCTTCATCGCGGTCGAGATGCGGCGCAGGTCGCCGGCCACCGGCTGCTGACGAAGGAGCAGGGTCATGCAGCGGTGCTCGATGTCCCGCTCCATGTTGTTGATGCGGCCATCGCCCTTGACAATGGCGGCCGCTGCCTCTGCATCTGCGGTGCAGAGGGCTTCAAGGGCATTCTCGACGGCATCCGCCGAGTTCTTGCCCATCTCGACCAGTGCGGCTTTCAGAGCCTCGAGGTCGGAATCGTACTGTGTGCGCAAGCTCATGACATCCTCCTTAACCGAAGCGGCCCGAGATGTAATCCTCGGTGCGCTTGTCCTGCGGCGTGCTGAAGATGGTCTGGGTCGGGCCGACCTCGACCAGCTCACCCAGCAGGAAGAAGGCCGTCCGGTCGCTGATACGCGCCGCCTGCTGCATGTTGTGGGTGACGATGACGACGGTATAGTTCTTTTTCAGCTCGCTCATCAGCTCCTCGACCTTCATGGTCGAACCGGGGTCAAGGGCACTGGTCGGCTCGTCCATCAGCAGGACTTCCGGCTTGACCGCCAGAGCGCGTGCGATGCAGAGACGCTGCTGCTGACCGCCGGACAGACCCAGCGCGCTCTTCTTGAGGCGGTCTTTCACCTCATCCCAGAGTGCCGCACCCCGCAGGGAGCTTTCGACCAGCTCATCCAGCTCGGCCTTGTTCCGCACGCCGTGCAGCTTCGGGCCGTAGGTGATGTTGTCGTAGATGCTCATGGGGAAGGGGTTCGCCTTCTGGAACACCATACCAACGCGGCGGCGAAGGTCGGTCAGTTCCATCTCACGGGCAAAGATATCCTGACCCTTGAGGCGGACGTCACCCTCGATGCGGACACCGGGAACGAGGTCGTTCATCCGGTTCAGCGTTTTCAGAAAGGTGGATTTGCCGCAGCCAGAAGGTCCGATGAGCGCGGTGATCTCTTTTTCGCCGACATCCAGCGAGATATTCTTCAAAGCCTTGAAGTCCCCGTACCAAAGGTTCAGGTTCTTGGCTGTAATAACGGGTTCTGTCATAATATTCCTCACTGTTTTTGTTTCAGCTTTGTCTTTGCCAGCCGTGCGGCCAGATTGATGACAAGCACCAGCACCAGAAGCACCGCGCCGATGGCCCATGCCGAGGTGAAGTCGCCATCCTCAAAGGCGCGCAGATAGAGCAGCACCGAGAGGGTCGCGCCGTTGGACGTATACGCTTTCAGGACATTCTGGGCGATGACCTCCGCTGCACCTGCGGTGAAGAGGAGGGCCGCGCTCTCACCCACGATACGGCCGACCGCCAGAATGCAGCCGGTGACGATGCCGTCGATGCTGCAGGGAAGGACGATGGTGTGGATGATGTGCCACTTGCCCGCACCCAGACCCAGCGCACCCTCACGATAGCCCTGCGGCACGGTCTTGAGGGATTCCTGCGTCGTGCGGATGATGGTCGGCAGGTTCATGACGACCAGCGTCAGCGAGCCGGACAGCAGGCAGGTCTTGAAGCCCAAGGTCTGGGCAAAGACCAGCATACCGACCAGACCATAGATGATGCTGGGGATGCCTGCCAAGGTCTCATTGGTAAACTCGATGATCTCGATGAGCCGCCGATTGGTGGCGTACTCGGTCAGGTAAACTGCCGCGCCCACGCCCAGCGGAAGGACGATGAGCAGGGTCAGCAGGATGACATACAGGGTGTTGAGGATGGCGGGAAGGATGCCGTCCGTTCCTTTCAGAACGCTTGCGGTCGTGGTGAGGAACTCCACGCTGATGTGGGGGACGCCCCGCACCAGCACCATTCCGATGATGCCCGCGACCAGCACGATGACAAGCACTGCCGCCACCCAGACCGCCGCCGTAAAGAAGCGGTTCCATGCACGGCGGGAGGGGGAGAAGTTACTTTTCATTCCGGTTTCCTCCCTTCAATGCGACGTTCAGCACCACATTGATGAGCATGATGAAGATGAACAGCACCAGCGCGATGCTGAACAATGCCTGCTTCTGCAGACCGCCTGCATAGCTCATTTCCTTGGCGATAGCGGTCGTCAGGAAGGTCACGCTCCGGAACAGGCTGTCCGGCATGTTGGGGCTGTTGCCCGCGACCATCATGACAGCCATTGCCTCGCCGATGGCGCGGCCAATGCCGAGGACGATGCCCGCCGCAATGCCGCTCTTCGCCGCCGGGATGCTGATCTTGAACCAAGTCTCGGTGTCGGTCGCACCCAGTGCCAGACTGCCCTGTTCATACTCGGGCGGGACAGCATTCAGAGCCGTCACCGACACGGAGACGATGCTGGGCAGGATCATGATGGACAGAACGACGATGGCCGACAAAAGGCACGCACCCGACGCCTTGCCGAAGGTCTTTGCGACCGCCGGGACGAGGATCTGCATACCCAGCAGGCCGAACACGACGCTCGGGATACCGGACAGAAGCTCGATGGCCGTCACGACCACGGTGCGGACCTTCGGGCTTGCCGCCTTGGACAGGAACACTGCCGTCAGAAGGCCGATGGGAACGCCGATGATGGTCGCGCCCAGCGTGCCATAGACACTGGACAGGATGAAGGGCAGGATGCCGTACTTCGGGTCTGCGGCCGTCGACGCCCACTCGCTGCCGAGCAGGAACTTGAACAGGCCGATCTTGCCGATGGCCGGAACGCCTGCTGCGATCATGTAGGCCGAGATCAGGATGACACAGCCCACCGCAAGGATACCGCAGAGGAAGAAGAGGAAGTTCATGATGGCTTCGATCCACTCAGCGGCATTGCGCGGAAGCTCAAACGCTTTTTTCTTCATAAAATTCACGGTCTTTTGCCGTTATTACTCATTCACAGGGACAGCACCCGCCACACGGATGAGGTCTGCTGCGTCCTTGCTGGTGGCGAAGTCGAAGAATGCCTGTGCCTGCTCGGACAGAGCGACCGACTTGTTGGTGACGAACACGAACGGACGCTGGACCTCATAGCTGCCGTCCTTGACGGTCTCCTCGCTGCACTCCACACCGCCGACGGTCACCATCTTGACAGTATCGCCGACAGCGGACAGGGAAGCGTAGCCAATTGCCAGAGGGTTGGCCTCGACTGCGCTGATGACAGCACCGGTAGCGGTCAACTCCTGTGCGTACTTGCAGGTATCCTTGACATCAACGATGCTCTCGAAGCCGTCGCGCGTACCAGAGCCAGCCTCACGGCCGATCAGGACAATCTCGCCGTCTGCACCGCCGACCTCAGACCAGTTGGTGATCTCGCCGGTGAACATCTGCTTGAGCTGATCCACGGTCAGATCCTCGACTGCGCTGTCCTTGTTGACGATGATTGCAATACCGTCCAAGGCGATGGTCGTGCCGTCGACATCGTTCTTCTCGTCGTCCTTCAGGGCACGAGAGGACAGGCCGATGTCCAGAGTCTTGTCGGTCGCACCGGTGATGCCTGCGCCGGAACCAGTCGGGTCATAGCTGACGGTGACACCGGGCTGAACCTCAGCGAAGCCCTCGGTCAGAGCAGCGATGACGTTCTTCATCGAAGTAGAACCGCCCGTTGCGACGTTGCCGGACAGGGCTGCATCGGCTGCAGAAGCAGCGGCAGAGGATGCGGTGGAAGAAGCAGCGGTGGATGCAGAAGAAGCTGCACCGCCGCATGCGGTCAGGGCTGCTGCGGCTGCAACTGCGCCGCAAACGGTGAGAAACGAACGACGAGTGATCTTTTTCATAGTGTTTTCCTCCAACTTTATGCCGGAACTCTTTCCTCCGGTCTTTCTACTATCGTATTTCGATGGTTTTGCTTTTCTCTTGGGAACGCCTTTATTGTATCCTAGACGTCGTTTCTCTTCGACCACAGCCGCGCAAAATCGAGGTAAATTTTTTCTGCATGGTTTTGCCCGAATGTAAAAGAGCCGTAAATGCAGAAAGCCCGGCGGCACTCAGGTCGAGTGCCGCCGGGCAGAGGTCAATGATTGGTGTTAAATGCCGAGCATCGGCTTTGCTTCCTTATAGGGGATCTTGCAGCGCAGAGCGGTCTTGGTATCATCCGGGTTCGGATAGAAGATGACCCAGATATAGTTGAAGCCAGACACGCCCGTGCCCTTCGCGCACAGGCAGCCCTTTTCCTGCTGGCTGCGGCTCAGGGTGCGGCTCTCCATCGGGCTCATCTCAACGCTGTTGTCCAGACGCGCCATCGTGGTCTTGGAGATATCCAGCTTGGTCGAGCCATTCAGGTAGATTGCAAAGCTGCCGCCCGTGGGATCTACCGGAACAGCCGTTGCACCGCTGTTGCTGACGAGCACCTCCGGCACAAAGTAGTAAGTGCCATCCCCATAGGCAGCGTAGTACAGCTTGCGGACCGTCATCTTGACGCCCTTCATCTCGGCGGTATCGTTCAGGCCGTTTGCATCCACGACCAGACTACCGTCGCTGCATCCGCCCAGCAGACCCGTTGCGGCCGTTGCGAGGGCGACTGCGCCCACGCCCTTCATAAAATTGCGGCGAGAAATGTTTTCCATGTTGTACCCTCCAATCAGGCTTTCGATGCAGTGATCTTACCGGTTTTCCAGATCTCGAACACTGCATAGTTCTTGTCGTCGAACGTAACTTTCAGGGTCAGCGGCTTCTTTCCGCCGACATAGTTCTCATATGCGGTCTTGTCCGTCGTCTTGAACGTCGGTTCACAGTTCGCGAACTTACCGACGATGCTGTTGTAGGCACTGAGCGGGTTGGTGATGGTCATTGCGACATCGCCGATCATAGCCGAGGTGAAGATCTCCTTATACAGGAATGTGGGCGAGCCCTTGCCTGCGTAGGAGATGTTTACAACAGGGGTGATATAGCCCGTGATCTTCTCCGAGTTGATGGACGAATCCTGCGTCGTCTTTGCATCGGTCACCTTCACCTTATAATCACCCAGCGTGATGGTGTTGGGATCGGGCAGGTCGTCACTGCCGCTGCATCCAGCCAGCAGGGTCGAGGCAGCTGCGGCCACGGTCATAGCGGCTGCGCCTTTCAGAAAATTGCGTCGAGATACTTCGTATGCCATAGCAAAACCCTCCTAATTTTTGTCAAGATTCCTATCCTAATGTTACCACATCCATTTTCGGTGTCAAGCGTCGGAATTTCAGTTTCGCAAAAGTTTAAGATTTGTTGTTATTTGGCTTAAAAACGAACAGCCGCCCGGTACTGTACCGAGCGGCTGAAAGGGGATCAAAATTCCTGTTTTTGTCCATCCGGGCGGTAGAAGTCCGTATACTTGCGGTACTGCGGGCTTCCCATCACACGGCGGTAGCAGTCGACCAGTGCGGCGACCGCCTCCTCCGTATCCGGCGTTTCGTTTCCGGGACAGGGAAGGACCAAGACCCGAAACCATGCGTCGAACAGACGCTCCGTCCATCCGGTGTCGACCGCACCGCACCGGGCATAAAAGCCCAGACGACGGACGGCCATTGCCTCGTCCTCTGCTTTTTCAGGGCACTCGGCCTCGATGAGGATGGCCTTTGCGCCCGCCTCATGCTCCGGCAGCTCGGACAGGAGCTTCGCGCCCAGTCCGTTCACCCGGTACTGGGGCAGGACGGCGAAATAATCCAGCTGGCTGGCCTCACAACCTTCCGGACGCACCATCAGCAGATAGGCCAGCAGCGTCTCACCCTCGTATACGCCCCATGTGTGGGAGCTGCCGACGGCTTCGCTGTTCAAAATCATACTCAGAGGCTTCAGCTCACTGGGCGGAAAATCCCGGCGCATCTCCTCGAGATATACCTTTGTCAGCTCGTCGGCGGTCAGCAGCCGCCATGTCCGGGTCTTGCTCATACGATGCGAGTTCCTTTCTGGATGACCGTCTTGATGTTCAGGTCTTTGTCTGCGAGGATGACGTTGCCATAGCGTCCGGCGGCCAGACTGCCGTAATCGTTGTCGATACCGATGCTCTTGGCGGGGTTCTCACTGGCGGCACGAACAGCACTTTCCAGCGGAACGCCCATCTCGAGGACAGCCCGCTTCATGCAGTCGTACAGGCAGGTCGCACTGCCTGCGATGGTGCCGGGATGCTCGGTCAGGGTCGCACGCGGGCCATTGACCGTGACGGCCTGTCCGCCCAGCGAATACTGACCGTCGGGCAGACCGCAGGCCATCATGCTGTCGGCAATGAGGATCACATGGTCGTCGCCGAAGGTGTTGAAGGTGAACCGCACCATCGCCGGATGAATGTGGACGTTATCGGTGATCAGCTCGACCTCTGCGCCCCGCTCCAATGCCGCGATGATCGGGCCGGGTTCACGGTGGGTGATGCCCGGCATCGCATTGTACAGGTGGGTCATGTGGGTCGCACCTGCATCAAAGGCGGCGTTCGCGGTGTCGTAGTCGGTGCAGGTGTGGGCGATGGAAATGCGGACTTCATCGTGGCACTCCTGAATGAATTCCAGCGCACCCGGCTCTTCGGGGGCGATATCCACCAGCTTGATGAGGCCGTTCGCCCGCTTCTGCAGGCGGCGGAACATCCCGACATCCGCCTTGTGCAGATACTCGGGGTTCTGTGCGCCGACCTTCTTCGGGCTGATGAACGGGCCTTCCATGTTGATACCGACCAAGTCCGCGCCCTTGCCGTTCTGATGTGCGGCGGCGGCATCCATGACGCCATTCAGAATCTTCTCCGAGAAGGTCATGGTCGCGGGGCAGATGGCAAGCACGCCCTTGCTGGCCTCGAAATCAGCCAAGGTCTGGATGGCTTCTTCATTGCCATCGCAGAAGTCCTTTCCCATCGCGCCGTGGAAGTGGATATCGACCAGACCGGGCAGGGCATACAGGCCGTCTGCGTCGATGACCTCCTCGCCCTCCTCAGGCTGTGCGAAGGGAACGATGCGGCCATCCCGGATCGTCAGAGTTCCCTTTTCAAATGTGTGGCGCGGGGTATATACCAGTGCATTTTTCAGAATCATTTTCGTGAACCTCGTTTTTCGCAGGAATCACAGCAGGCTCAGTGCGTCCTCATCGGCTACGAGGATGCAGTCGGGGTGCATCTGCAAAATCGAACCCGGGCACTCGGGGGTGACAGGGCCGGTCACGACGTCCTTGACGGCCTGTGCCTTGCCCAGACCATTCGCGACGACCAGAACCTTCCGTGCCTGCATGATAGTCTTGATACCCATGGTGTAGGCTTGCTTCGGTACGAGGTCCTCGTTGCCGTCGAAGAAACGCTTGTTTGCCTCGATGGTGGCGGGGGTCAGGTCGACGCAGTGGGTCTCCAGCTCAAAGGCCTCGCCCGGCTCGTTGAAGCCGATATGACCATTCGAGCCAAGACCCAACAGCTGCAGGTCGATGCCGCCCAGACCATGGATGATGGCGTTGTAGTTCTCACATGCCTTGACTGCGTCGGGGTTGGTGCCGTCGGGCAGGTTGATGCGGCTGGGGTCGATGTTCACATGGTCGAACAGATTGCGGTGCATGAAGCTCCAGTAGCTCTCCGGATGCTCCTTCGGCAGGCCGCGGTACTCGTCGAGGTTGACAGTGGTGACCTCAGAGAAATCGAGGTCGCCCTTGTTGTACCATTCCACCAGCTGTGCATATGCGCCCACAGGCGTACCGCCCGTTGCCAGACCCAGCACGCAGTTCGGCTTCATGATGACCTGTGCGGAGATGATGTTTGCCGCCTTGCGGGACATGTCTTTATAATCTTTTGCGCGGATGATCTTCATGGAAAATTGCTCCCTCTTTTTACTTCAGCAGCAGCGGCAGAAAACTCGTGCCGTTCTGCGGTGCTTTGCTGTGGAAATACTCGGCGGCGGTCGCACCCACATCGCTGAGCGTCTTGCGGATGCCGACATCCTTGGGCGTAGAATGCTTGCTGTAGATCATCAGCGGCACCATCTCGCGGGTGTGGTGCGGATGGCCGATGGTCGGGTCGTTGCCGTGGTCGGCCTGCACGATGAGGATATCATCCTCGCCGAGGGCATCCCGGATCTTGCCGATCCACTCATCCGCTACCCGCAGACGGTCGGCATAGGCCGCGACATTCTCCCGGTGACCGCAGAGATCGGTCTCCTGCACATTGGTGCAGATGAAGGCCGTCTCCTGCTCCTGCACGATCTCCAAAGTGCGTTTCAGCACGCTGGCCGTGTCCACCATCGGGATACTGGTTCCGTAGTTGTTGGTGACGACGTCCGCCACCTTTCCCAGCAGGAACACAGGCAGGCCGCTCTTGCCCAGAATGGTCGGCATCTGGACCTCCGGGTCGACGCCGTAGCCCATGTGGATACAATGGTAATCGTTGTTGTAAACGCCGCTGGCCGGGGCATTGACGCCGATGTAGTCGCCGTGCTCCTCGATGGCGTCCAGCAGATTTTGCAGATGCACGCCCCGTCCGCCGAAGGTAATGACACGGGGCACGACCGACACACTGCGCACCAAATGACCGATCTTCAGCTCTTCCTCAAAGTCCAAGTCATCGATGGCGGCGGTCACGTTGAACGCCTGACCCGGGTCGCACTCCACATTGTCCGCCACAGTACATGCTTCATTGACGATGAGCAGGCGTTTGCCGGAGTTTCCGGTGTAGTAGCGGACATGATAGCCCGCCTCTTCCAACGTCTGCTTGATCTTCTCGATCTTGTTGCAGATCGGCTCGCCAAAGGGCTTGGCAGGGCGCGTTCCCATGATCTCCTGATGGCCGAAGAAGGTATCTGCACCGTCGTGCATCAGCATCGCACGGCCATAGGTGGCGTTGGGGGCAAACGGCAGACCGGGGAATTCCCGTCCCACGATGTTTGCCAAGCCCAAACTTGCCAGATTCGGCAGTTTCAGATCCGGCGTCCGCTCAAAGATATGGACGCAGGTATTTGCCCCGCAATCCGCAGGGCGCACCTGCGGCACATCGGGCATTGCGCCCACACCAAAGCCATCCAGCACGATCACAACAAACTTTCCCATGTGAAGAAACATCCTTTCCCATTATTCCCGAACCGGATCTCCCAGTGCGGAGTAGAGGCCTGTCAGCTCGGGCTTTCCCTCGGACAGACCCTTCACCACCGCTACCCGGCTGCGGGTCACAAAAAACTGTGTCCGGAACGCCATGACCGCCGCAGCCGACACCGGACAGTTCTGCTGCAGTTCAAAATGATAGTCGATGCTGGAATCGTCCGGCGGAAGCACCGGAACGACCCTTGCATCCTCCAGCGTCGTACCCACCAGCGCGTTCTTCATATGTCCGCGCCGATAGTGTCCGCCGCCGTAGCAATACGATTTCGTTCCCAAGTTGTGGCTGACCTCGGAAACATACAGATAGCCCGGCCGTTCCTCGGCATCCGGATGTGCGGCATGATAGGGGGTCGTACCCGTCAGGCCGTGACCCGGTTCGCCGTGCGTACCACCTGCCGCTGCAATTTTCGGGATGCTGTGAACGCAGGTCGCACTCGGGGTGTTGAGCATCAAGTCCTTGTAGCCCCATGCGGTCAGCATCCGGGCAGCGGTCTGCACTGTGCCAAGGTTGGGCGTCGGCAGGATGTCCCCCGCCGCTTCATCGTACAAGAAGCAGGGAAAGCTGCACACGCCGCCCACTTCAACACCGGGCATCTGCTCAATGGTGTGAACGGTCTGTTCCAGCTCTGCCAGCGTAAAGCCACCATACTGGCCGGAATACAGCATATCGTTCTCGCCCAAGACCCGGAGCATCAGCTTTTGGTGCAGTCCCAGCTCCGTACAGACCTGACTGATCTCCTGCACCTTTTCCAGCGAATAGACCGTGACGATCTTCGGTTTTGCTGATAAGATCTTCTTAAGGGCTGCACGGGGGATCTGCACCAGATGCCCCACATTTCCGATGGGGACTTGGTTTTCCACCATCGTCAGTGCCTCGCGGAAATCCACACATACCGCGCCGATGTATCCCATCTCTGCCAATGCGCGGGCGATCATCGGGTTGCGGCCGATCTGCTTGAGCATGAAGAAGTTCTGCACGCCGTTCGCATCGCCCGCCTGCTTGATCTTTCGTGCATTTTCCAGAATCGTGTCATAATCCAGCAGGTAGGTATCTGGCAAAATCACGCCTGCCTGCTGCCATTCAATGCCCAGACGCACCAAAGGCTGGTTGCGCTCCATGACGGACTTCAAAAACACAGGGCATCTCTCCTTTTCCTCTAATTTCTTTAAAAAAGGACTCAGCCTTCCTGCACCTGCTCCATGCACTGGCGCAGGATGCGGATGATCGTATCCGGGCCGCTGCGCATCGGGTTGATGCGGATCATCCGGTGCTCGATGGTGGGGTCTTGTGCGCGGAAGGTTCCGCTGACACGATAGATCATGGGCGCAAACTCATATTTGCTCTCACTGCCCACCGGGTGGGGTGCCGCACCGAACTTCGGAGCTTCCGCCAGAACCTTTTCGGCGATGTCCTTCTCGAACTCCACCAGCAGCACCTTGCTCTGTGCATTCGCCAGAAATGCTTCCTTGACGCCCGGGATCTCGCCCGCGTTCAGGCGGCGCACCAGCTCTTCGTTCACCTCGCTCTGGATCGCCAGCGATACCGGAGCATAAATCAGGCCGCGCAGTGCTTCCATGGCTTCATGTCCCTGCACCTGACTGCCGCCGGAATACTGCATCTTGTAGATACGGTCGACCAGTTCCTTTTTGCCGACCACGACGCCGACACCCTCCGGACCAAGAATTTTGAAACAGGAAAAAGTCGACAGGTCTGCGCCCGCCTGACAGCCGATGGCGTCCACCTTGAGAGCGGCATAGTTGTCGTCGGTCACGACCGGAACATCCGGCAGAGCCGCCTTGATGGTCGCGATGACGGCCTTGTAATCATAGCTGTCATCCGGCTTCTGACGGGTCAGCTGCACCAGTGCGCCCCGAATCTCATCCTTGTGGGCGGCACAGACGGCCTTGAGCTGTTCCAAGTCGTTGAAATCTGCCCGGATAGGCTTGAGTCCCATCGAATCGATGGTGACCTGTGTAGTCGGATAGATGGGCGAGGTGTGCACCAGAATGCTCTCGCCCGCCTTCATGCAGGCCGTCAACGCCCAGCGGATCGCACCCGTACCTGCACCGCGCACAAACAGCGCGGCTTCTGCATCAAAGGCATCCGCGAAAACGTCCTCTGCCCGCAGGGTGCAGCGCGGCTTGTTCAGTCCCTTGACGACGCCAAGATCGCCCAGCGAAAGGACTTCTTCCCCGCTGAAATTGCGGGTCACCGCATCAATGACTTTGAATTGGAGCTGTTTTGCCTGCTCCAACGAGATAGAATGCAAGGGGTAGGTTTTCATAGTTGCTCTCCTTAGACAGACGCTTCACTCTGTCCTTTGTAAATGCGCAGTGCGTTGCGGTACAGCAGTTTTTCAAACGTCTGCTCCGGTACACCCGCTTCGCAGGCCATCGGCGCGAAGGTATCCAGCAGATAGCTGTAGCCCACGCCGCCGCGGTCTGCAAAATTGCTGCGGCGGGTGATGTCCATGCTCATCACGATCTGGTTTTCATAACCCTCACGGCAGAGCTGACTGAGCCACATTGCACGGGATCCATCCGGCTGATAATTGCACTTGCCGATGGTATCAAAGGCGATGTTCACTCCCTGATCCAGCAGACGCTTCATGTAATCCAGATCGGCCGACAGGTCGATATGGCTCAGCACCACCCGGCTCAGGTCGACGCCAAAGCTCTTGAAGATTTCCAGCTGCTCCAGGCCGCGCGTTCCCAGCGTGGTATGGGTGCAGATGGGTGCACCCGTTTCGACATGGGCGCGGGACGCTGCACGGAAAATTTTTGCCTCCGGCTCGGTGATGTCCTTGGACGTTCCAATTTCGCCGATCAGCTCCGCACGGATGCCCGTGTCCTCGATGCCAACGGTCAGCTCCCGTACCATGATGTCGCTCAACTGCTGCTCCGTCAGGGTGTAGCACTCCGGCGGGAGGAACGGCTCTTTGTAGTAGCCTGTGGCGTGGGTAATTTTCACGCCTGCCGCAGCCGCGACCTTCTCAGTATAAGCTACATTGCGTCCCATGCCGCGGTTGGTCTGGTCGATGATGCCGACCACACCCTGCTCGGCAAGGTGATGATATTCCGCCACCGTTGCGTCGAAGTCATCCAGCCGGCAGTCGATGTTCTTCTTCGGGCCGGAAAGGTCGATGGTGGTATGTTCATGTGCGTACAAAATCTTTTCAGGAAGTTTCAAAGGGTTTCGCCTCCTATGCGGCTTCACAAGAGCTGCCTCCCGGCACCCGCCGGAAGGCACTCTTCTGTTTCCATGGATTTATCAGGCGGCCGGAGTGTACAGAGACAGCAGATACAGCACGTTTGCGATCAGACCGACCAGAATTGCACCCAGCGGGCCGACGGCCATCGAGACCAGCGGCTTCTTGCTGCACTTGTTGATGCACCAGAATGCCACGATGATGAACAGACCCGTAGTCGGCATGATGGCCTGTGCAGCCAGAACGCCGCCGATCAGC
>CAVJGY010000003.1:24434-27732 GCA_963648915.1 Acutalibacteraceae bacterium
GATCAGCAGGGCGATGTCGATGACGTAGCTCATAGCGGTACGGATGTTGTCGCCGCAACGCTTGATGCCGGGGAACTTATCCAGACCCTTTGCGATGACGTTCAGGAGCAGGATCTCAACACAGATGCAGGCTGCACCCGCGATCAGAGCAATGATGGGGTTGGGGATGAGCAGACCAATGACAAAGACGAAGGTCATACCAGCCGGAGCATAAACGCCGGTGGTGATTGCAGTGGTCGCGACCAGAGGGATAAAGCCGATGGCACGGGCCAGAGCGGTCAGGGCTGCATTCACACGGTCACCCTCGGCCAGCAGACCCAGACTGATGGGGTCGCCTGCCATGATACCCATGCTGGTACCAGCAGCGATCAGGCCGCCCATGATGGCGAGGTAGGGCATATACTTGCGGATGCGTGCGACCTTGTCTGCGAAGATCTGGGTCAGCATCTCATTGGAATTCTGGTCATTGCCTTCTTTATCCATTGCAGCGAACACCAGCATGATGATCATGCCAGCCAGAAGAGCCATACCGTCTTTGTTCAGAGCGATGGTGTGCTCTGCATCCAGAGCGATCTTGCCGTAGGTCTCAACGATCTGACGGACCAGCAGGGTGATGACAGCGGTGATGCCGCCCTTGACGACACCAAACTGCAGTGCGACCGTGACCGCCGGGAAGATGGCGAAGGCCAGCGTGATACCCGCGGAGACCTGACCCAGACTGCCAAGGAAATTGACCGGGAGCAGATTGAACAGGTCGATGATGACCTGCAGACCGAACAGCAGAGCCACACCGTACACTGCGCCGAGAACACCGGAAAGGATCATACCCTTCTTGGTATCCGGGCACCAAGTGCCGATGATATCGGTCGTCAGCAGGATGCAATGAATTAGAATAATGCTTGCTGCGATAGAGGTCGGCAGGCCGTAGCCGATGACCAGACCAAAGCCAATTGCAAAGCTGGTCGCCGCCAGTGCTTTACGGTCCATCCGCTTTTCCAGATACTCGGGAATGACCGGGCGCAGACCATCGTTGAACACCGCGATGCTCTGGTTTGCTAAAATCGACGCCACTGCGCCGACCGCAGCGATAATGATATATCGTAAAATGGTTTCCATCAGTAATCCTCCTTATGTTTTAGGTCGGCCTCAGAAGCCAAGACCCTTGAGAACGATCGGCACGACCTTTTCGATGTGCTGATCCGTAAAGCCGAAGGCCTTCTTTCCGGCCTTGACCTGAGCCAGGATCTCCTCCTCACTCAGCATCTTGCCCGGCATCGACACAGTCGCACACTGGTTCATGCCCAGCAGAGCGATCGCCATTGCCAGCGCACCGCCGCCGCCCGTCTTGCACGCGCCGAAGTAATAATCGGCCTGCCCGGTCTTGATCGCCATTGCCGCTGCAATGTCGTCCTTGATCTCGACCGTGGCACGGTCACCCACAACGCCCTTGATGGTGTCATACACCTTCTGCTTGTCGATCTGACCGCCAACTACGATTTTCATACGAACTCTCCTTTCTGATATGGGTCATATTCCAAATGCTGTCACGCCTGTGCCAGCAGAACCCCGATGTGCATCGTCAGGAACTTCTGCTCGTCCTCCGGCAGACCGGGCAGAACGTCCCGGACAAGTCCCTGCGTTGCTTCCAGAGCCTTGGGGAAGGTCGGCTCTTCTTTCGTCTCCTCGTAGACCTCTTCATCCAAGGGCTCTACCGGCTCACCGTGCTGGATGCGTCCCAGAGCGGCGCACAGGTGGGTGATCATAGACGAAGCATTCTCTTCGGTCAATGTCAGATCGTATTTCTCCTGAAAATACCGGATGACATCCTGCACCTTCTGGTAATCTTCATCTGACAGCATTCCCGCCTGACGCAGGATCGATAATCTCGGTTCAAAATCCATTTCTGACATCTCCTAATAGTTTATCTTGGTGCTTACAGCCATGCGCTGAGCTTATCCGCCAGCGTCTCGGCCGGAGCTTCCGTTCCAAAGGTGTTCCACACCAGCTCGCAAATCTCGCCGCAGCAGCTATAGGGGCTGTAATACGAGTTGGAGTTGGGCTTGAAGCCGACATTCTGCTTGTTCGTCAGGAAAACGACCGCCGTTTTGTTGGTCTTGTTCATCACGACATGCGTACCCGTGAAGCCTGCATGACCGAATGCGTCATAGTGACGGTCGCCCTTTCCCATGAAGGAAGAGCCGCGCTCAAAGCCCAGACCACGGGAGGGCTTGCCGTTCTGCTCACTGGTGAACAGGTCGATGACATCCTGACGGTACAGGCGGACGCCCTTGTAAATGCCGCCGTTCAGCATTGCCTGACAGAGCACTGCAAGGTCCTCTGCGTCCGAATACAGACCTGCATGACCTGCAACGCCGCCGTTTGCCATCCATGCGTTGCCGTCGTTGCACTCGCCGACCAGCGTGTAATTACGCCAGCCGTTGAACTTGCTGAACGCATCCAAATCGGCAGTGCAGTCGTAGCCAAAGCCCGGATAATCGATCTCGTCGACCATTGCGTACTCATACGGGTTGCCAAAGGAGGTCGCTGCAAGGTCATCGGTGGTGAAGCCGTTTTTCAGCGGCAGATAGGTCGTGCGCTTGAGGTTCAGCGGCTTGTAAATTTCGTTCTGAACATACTCGTCCATGTCACGGCCCGTGATGCGCTCCACGAGGAAGCCCAACATCTGGAAACCGAGGTCGCTGTACTTTTCCTCGCCGGGTGCGAACATCAACTCACAGTTGCAAATGTAATCCAGAACCTTGGATTTGTCCTTATCGATGTACAGGAACATCGCTTTCCACTGCGGAAGGCCGGAGGTGTGGGTCAACAGCTGATGAACCGTGACGTTCTCCTTGCCGTTCTTGCCGAACTCCGGGATGTAGCTTGCCACCGTCGCGTCGAGGTCGATCTTGCCCTCACTGTACAGCTTCATGATAGACTGGGTCGTCGCCATGATCTTGGTGCAGGACGCCATATCGAACATGGTGTTCATCTCCATGGGGCGGGGATCGTCCAGACGAACGCCCATATCGTTCAGCATCGCATAACCATAGGCTTTCTCATAGACGATCTTGCCGCCGCGCGCCACAACGATGGTCGCACCGGGGAAGTAACCCTGATTCATGTAGTTTTCCACAATAGCATCGATGGCGGTCAGCCGCTCATCTTCCTTAACGGGCATTCCTGAGGGCTTGAAGCAGTTTTCATCCACCTGTTCGGGGCTTGCACAGCCTGCGAATGCAGAGGCAGCAGCCATAACTCCAACGGCCTTTCCGGATGCGATCATAAAGCTGCGGCG
>CAVJGY010000004.1:0-10564 GCA_963648915.1 Acutalibacteraceae bacterium
TGATGCTGACGGCCAAGGGCGAGACCTTTGATAAAGTTCTGGGCCTCGAGCTGGGTGCCGACGATTACATGGTCAAGCCCTTCGACTCCAAGGAGGTCGTGGCCCGGATCAAGGCAGTGCTCCGCCGCTGCACCACCTCCACCAAGACCGAGAGCACCGAGGGCGTCATCGAGTTCGACAACCTCCGTCTCGACATGAACAGCTACGAGCTGCGGGTCAAGGGCAAGGTGGTCGAAGCTCCCCCCAAGGAGCTGGAACTGCTCAACTGTCTGGCATCCCATCCCAACCGGGTCTACACCCGCGACCAGCTGTTGGACGAGGTGTGGGGCTTCGAGTATTACGGCGACTCCCGCACTATCGACGTTCACGTCAAGCGTCTGCGCGAGAAGCTGTCCGGTGCTTCCGATAAGTGGGAGCTGAAGACCGTCTGGGGCGTTGGCTATAAATTCGAGGTGCGTCAGTAATGCGCAAAAGTATCTCAGTCACCTTCTTTTCGATGGTGTCTACCCTGATGCTGCTCGGCATCGTGGTGATGGGCGCGTCGGAGTGGGTGCTGTTCAACCAGTATTTCGCACGAGAGCGGTATGACGCACTGGATGAGGTGGTGAACGTCACCCAGCGGGCGGCGTCCTATTTCGTGCAGGAGTCGGCTCTGCCCGAGGGCGAGGAGCTGGATGCTCTTAGTACCAAGCTGGAGATCATCGGCGAGAGTGCGGAGGCGTATCTCTTCTTCACCGACTGCGATGGAAACATCCTGTTGGCCTCGGATACTGAAAATCTGACGGAGGATACGGTCGACGTCCAGCTTTTGAAAAAAGCCGATGACGCGCCCGAAAATTATCATTTGTTCGGGACGCTGGGCGGTGTGCTGGATGAAAAGACCTATGTTTCCATCCACCCGATCGAGAACACTGCCGGATTCCGCAGCGGCTATCTGTTCCTCTGCTCGTCCGGCAAGCGGCTGAGCGAGTTCCGGTATCAGTTCTTCTCGAACTTCTTCCTGTCGGCCTGCCTGATGCTTCTGGTCGCGAGCCTGTTCACCAAGAAGCTGATGCGCCGCCTGACCGACCCGCTGCAAAAAGTCACCGATGCCGCCCAGCGGTTCGGCGGCGGCGACCTGTCGGTGCGGGTCGAGGGCGTAGAGGGCGAGGGTGAAGTCGCCGACCTTGCCCGCACCTTCAACACGATGGCCGAAAATATCCAGATGAACGACAACTCCCGGGGTCAGTTCATGGGGAACATCGCCCACGAGCTGCGTACCCCGATGACGACCATCAAGGGCTTCATCGACGGCATTCTGGATGGAACCATCCCGCCCGACATGCAGAACCACTATTTGCAGCTCGTCTCGGAGGAGACGGGTCGTCTGGCGCGCCTGATTCAGAATATGCTCGACCTGTCCAAGCTGGAAAGCGGCGAATATCAGGTCAATTCCCGGATGTTCAACATCTGGGAGACTCTGACGGGCGTTGCACTGTCGGCAGAGCAGCGCATCAATGACGGCATGATCGAGATCGAAGGTCTGACGATGGACGAAAAAGTCCTCGTCTACGCTGACCCCGACCTCATCCATCAGGTGGCGTACAATCTGCTGGACAATGCCATCAAGTTTACGCCCGCAGGCGGCACGATCCGTTTCGGCGTCGAAAAGCTTGGCCCGGACGTCGAAATTTCCATCTGGAACTCGGGTCAGGGCATCAGCCCGGAGGCTCTGCCCTATGTCTTTGAGCGGTTCTACAAGGAAGATCGCTCCCGCGGTCTCCACGCCCGGGGCGCAGGTCTGGGTCTGAACATCTGCAAGGTGCTTGTCAACCTCGCAGGCGGACAGATCCGGGTCGAGAGCCAGCAGGGAGAGTGGTGCAAGTTCGTGTTCACTCTGCCCGCACAGGCTCCCAACCCCGGCGAGATGAAGCGTCTGCCCGACGAGAGCGGACAGCCCGGCGCGATCGAAGACCCCGCAAGCATGAAACCTGTCAACTGAATCCACAGCCAGACTGCCTCCCGGATGGGAACGGCGGTCTGGTTTTCTGTGTTTCAGAAGGCAGAAAATCCGCTGAAAAGCCTTCCCCTTGAGGAAAGACTCTCCCCGGTCGGGGAGAGATGTCGCGTAAGCGACAAAATGGGGGTCTGGTGGCACGAGAGTGCCGGATGAGGTGGACTTTTTGTATTCTTTCCGTGAAAAACACGGCGGCGGGTTTGATTTTTTGCGTGTTTTCATGTAAACTAGAAATTAGCTATGTCCTTCTCCTCTCCGGCCGGGAAAACTGGGTCGAAAATCGGAGCAAAAACGGGACAAACAGCAAAAATCTTTCTGAGAATTACGGAGAGTATAACACAAATGACGATTGTAAGTCCTTCGATCCTTTCCGCCGATTTCAACCATCTGGGCGACGACTGCCGGATGGTGTTGGATGCCGGCGCAGAGATGCTGCATTATGACGTGATGGACGGCCACTTTGTGCCGAACATCAGCTTTGGCGTTCCGGTGCTCAAGAGCCTGCACAAGGGTCTGCCCGACGCCTTCTATGACGTTCACCTGATGATCTCCCATCCGCTGGAGTATGCCGAGCCGTTCATCAAGGCGGGCGCGACCCTCTACAACTTCCATCTCGAGTGCGAGGATGACATTCAGGAGACGCTGGACAAGGTGAAGTCTCTGGGCTGCAAGGTCGGCCTGACCATCAAGCCCAACACCTCCCCGGAGGCGTTGCTGCCCTACCTCGACCAGCTCGACCTCGTGCTCGTCATGAGCGTTGAGCCGGGCTTTGGCGGCCAGAAGTTCATGCCGTCGGCTCTGGAAAAGCTCCGCTGGCTCAAGGCCGAGCGGGAAAAGCGCGACCTGCACTACCTGCTGGAAGTGGACGGCGGCGTGGATGCCACCACTGCGCCCCTCTGCGTCGAGGCTGGCGCGGACGTTCTGGTGGCTGGCAGTGCCGTCTATGGCGCAAAAGACCCCGCAGAGATGGTGCGCCGTCTGGCAGCTCTCTGAGAGGAGACCGCCATGGAAAAAGCCATCATTGAAATGCAGGAGCGGGAGCTGAAGCGCACCGGACGCTACTATAAGCACATCTGCTTTATGGCGATCCCGCTGCTCTGCATGTCCTGCTACCTGTACGGTCTGCGGCCGCTGCTGCTCTGTGCTGTGGCTCTGCTGACCGGAAACCTCTGTGACCGACTCGTCAGCCTGTTCCGCCGCAGAGTTTATCAGGCGTCCGACTTCTCGAACGAGAGCTTCGCCCTCGTCATTGCCTTGCTGCTGCCCGCGACTGTGGACTGGTATGTCCTCATTGCGGCCGTGGTGGTCGGCATCTTCATCGGCAAAGAGGTGTTCGGCGGCTACGGCAGCTATCCGTTCAACCCGGCAGCGGTCGGTTACACCGTCGCGGCCGTCTCGTGGCCGGAGCAGGTGTTCCGCTATCCTCAGCCCTACACCGACATCCCGCTCTGGGATGCCTCGGGCGTTCCGGTGTCCAGCAGCATCTCCGACACCCTGCGGAGCGGCGGCATCCTGAATATCAGCTCCATGAGCCTTGGTCTGGGCGAGTATGCCGCTCCGATGGGAACGGGTGCGGCCCTCATCATCGTGGCCTGCGGACTGTTCCTCTGGGTGCAGAAGGACATCCGCCTCAGCACGCCCATCGCCTTTCTCGTCACCAGTGCGGTCATCGCCTTCGTGTTCCCGCGTGAGGCCGGACTGATCGACAGCTCCCTCTTCACTACCTTTGGCGCACGTCTGAGCGGCGTGCGGGACGAGCTGCTGACGGGTGCGATGCTCTTCAGCGCGGTGTTCCTCTTCAACGAACCGTACACCTGCGCCCATCACCGCATCGGACGCATCCTCTACGGTATCCTGCTGGGCGTTGTGACGATGGGCTTCCGCTATTTCGGCGTTTACGACACGGGCGTCTGTTTCGCTCTGCTGACCCTGAACAGCATCTCCGGCTGGCTTGACCGCACCGAGCAGCAGCTCTATCAACTGCTGCGTCGAACGCCCGAAGAGGGAAAGGAGGCCGCTGAATGAAACGCAAGGTCGCTGAACAGATCGTCCGGAATCCGGACAAATACGCCCATCATGACCGCGTGTTCCTGAACAACCCCGTCGTCATGCAGGGTATGGGGCTTGCACCACTGGTGGTTCTGGCGACCAGCGGCGAAAACGCCGTGATGCTGGCCATGGCTGTCCTACTGCTGCTGACCCCCTCCCGCCTGCTGGCCTGCCTGCTGAGCCGGGCAGTGCCTCTGAAGGACGAACAGCCCTCGGCAGAGGAGCTGGAAAAGAAGCTGCTGCCCCGTGGTCTCATCTACTGCGGAAGCACAGCCGTCGTCTATTTTGTGATGTATCCGCTGCTGAACGCTCTCTTCGGAGTCGACCTGCTCAGTCTGGGCGTTTATCTGCCCCTGCTGACGGTCGAGCCGCTGCTCATTTATCGCTTTGGCCGTGTGCAGGAGCGTCCCGCCAAGGCCATCTCGAAGGGTCTGCGCATCACGGTCGGCTATGCCCTCATCCTGCTTTTGGTGGGCTGTGTCCGGGAATGGCTGGCCGTCGGCACGATCTTCGGCATCGCGCTCGGAAGCCGCGCCGTTCTGCCGATGGCGTCCATGCCGGCGGGCGGCTTCATCGTGCTGGGCGTTCTCTGCGCTATCTGGCGCGGCGTTGCCAGCTGGCGGAAGAAGGACTTGAAAAATGAGGCAGGCAATGTCCTCGCCATCCAGAAGCAGAAGGAGGCGAATCACGAGCAATGAGAGAGGTCATGAATGCTGTCGGCATCTTCTTCAATTATGCGATGCTGGCCGTCTTTGCACAGAACGCCATCTTTACCCGTGGTCTGGGCGTCTCCCGTCTGGTGCAGCTCGTCAACGATGACCGCACCAACAGCTGGTGGTTCGCGCTGATGCTCTGCGTGACCCAAATCCTGGTCGCGCCGCTGGCCTTCTATGCGGGCGGCATGATCGCACCGCTGGCGAACCGCGCCCAGCTCCGGCCGCTGGTCTATCTGGCCTGTGTCGCCGTGGCCTGCCTGTTCGAGTATCTGGTACTCCGGCTCGTCAAAGGCCCGCGCAGCGGCCAGCTCATTCGGATTCTGCCGCTGGCGGCTCTGAACAGCTGTGTGCTGGGTGCAGTCCTCGTCGAGCGCACCCAGAGCTTTACCTTCGGCCAATCGCTGGGCTTCGGCCTTGGCAGCGGCTTAGGCTACCTGCTGGCCGTGATGCTGGTGACGGAGGCGAAAAACCGCCTGCGCAGCCCAGCGATCCCGGCCGCATTCCGCGGCCTTCCCATCACGCTGGTCTATATCGGCGTGCTGGCACTGGCTATTTATGGCTTTACCGGACATTCTGTGATCCTGTAAGAAACAGGGAGGGTGGAATATTATGGCACGCTATCAAAAACGCCCCAAGGTCAAACGCTATCGGCGGAGCTTTTACAGCCGCGAAATGCGGATCAAGAAGGGCGTCGGCATCGTGATCTTGATCGCGGCTGTGCTGGGTGCAGCATGGTTTGCCGCGCCCTATGTCATCGACTGGGCGACCCACACATGGTACACCGTGGTGCGCAACCGCGATTTGTCTGCGTCCTCGGCCTCGTCCAGTGCGGCGTCCAGCGAAGCAGCCTCCAGCATCGCCGCTTCTTCGGCAGCATCCAGTGAGGCCGCAGCGTCCTCGACGCCCGAACCGGAAACGCCGGGCACGGCCATCGTTGCGGGCAGCTGGGCAGAGACGGACGTGACCGCCCTGACCGATGATGCCGCCATCCGTGCCGCCGCCCAGCAGTTGGCAGCACAGGGCGCGACCTATGCCGTCGTTACCATGAAGGACACCGCAGGCACGGTCTACTATCCGTCCCAGACGGCGGCAGGCGCGGCGAATGCGGCCTCCAAGACCGTTGACCCGGCACGCATCGCGGCCATCTTCAAGGAAGAGGGACTCGTCCCGGTGGCGAAGCTGGCGGCTTTCCGTGACCCGGCAGGCGCACGCGCGGTTCGCTCTATGGCGATCGGCTACACCAATCAGGCCTACCTCTGGCTGGACAACAAGGCTTCGGCAGGCGGAAATCCGTGGCTGAACCCCTACTCGGCCGAGGCCGTCCAGTACATCGGCGACCTCATCGACGAGCTGCACAGCGCGGGCTTCGACCAGATCGTTCTGGAAAATGTTCAGTTCCCCTCGGCGCAGAGCAGCAAGCAGGACTTCGGCCAGACCAACGGCGTCAGCCGTTCCGGTCAGCTGAGCGCGGATATCACGGCATGGCAGACCCGCTTCGGCGATACCGTGACCCTCTGGTACGCCTACTCGCTGGGTCAGGTGACCGATACCTCGACGACGCTGGGCGCACCTGCGGCAGAACTTGGGATGAAGAACCTGCTGGTCCAAGTCCCGTCCAAGTCTACGATGGATGAAACGGCTCGCGCAGAGCTGCTCCAAACCCTGACGGCGGTAGGCATCGAGCACACCGTCATCCGGGACACCGCGGCAAATTATTATGAATAAATAAGGCTTTGGTTTTATTGAAAGCGAGGAATCAACTATGAATCACGCATCCTGCTTTTCTCCTGCTCACATCCTTCTCCCGGCGGAAAACATCCCGCTGGAACAGTGGGGATGCGTGGCCTGCGACCAGTTCACCAGCGACCGGGAATACTGGAAAAAGGCGGAACAGGCCGCTGCAGGCAGTCCCAGCACCCTGAACCTCATCCTGCCCGAGGTCTACCTCGAGGACAGCGATGTCGATGCCCGCATCGAGAACATCCACAGAACGATGGACGAGTATGCCGCCGACGTCCTGACCCGTGCCGTGGACGGCTTCATCTACGTCGAGCGCACCGAGCAGAGCGGCCGCATCCGTCAGGGTCTTGTGGGAAAGATCGACTTGGAGGCATACAGCTATACCAAGGGAAGCCGCCCGGTCGTCCGTCCCAGCGAGAGCACTGTGGAATCCCGTATCCCGCCCCGGATGGCTGTCCGTCGGGGCGCAACGCTGGAAGCTCCCCACGTCATGATGCTGGCCGATGACCCGGACTGCACCCTCATCGAGCCCATCGGCGCGAAAAAGGCCGAGCTGCGCAAGGTCTACGAGGGCGAACTGATGCTGGGCGGCGGCCACATCGCAGGCTGGGCGGTCGAAGACCCGGCTCTGCTTGAGCAGATCGACAACGCCCTGAACGCACTGGGCAGTCAGGAAGCCTTCGACGCAAAATATCCGGAAGCCAAGGGCGCAAAGCCGCTGACGCTGGCCGTCGGCGACGGTAACCACTCGCTGGCCTCTGCGAAGGCCTACTGGGAGGAGCTGAAAAAGACCCTGACCCCTGAGGAGCAGGAGAATCACCCGGCGCGTTGGTGCTTGGCGGAGGTCTGCAACGTCCACTCCCCGGCCATCGAGATCGAGCCGATCCACCGCGTCCTCTTCAATGTGGACTGCGGCGCGGTGCTGCTGGCTCTCATTACATGGAGCGACTCGAACATGGCGGGCATCTGCTTCGGCGATTCCAAGCAGCAGTCCTTTACACTGGCTGGCCCGCACGTCTCGAACGTCCTCAGCTTTGAAGACCCCGTCGCGCCCCTGACCGTCGGCACGATCGACGAATTCATTGAGCATTTCCTTGAGCGTCACAAGGAGGCACGGGTGGATTATGTCCACGACGAGCCTGCCGTCCGCGCCCTGACGAAGCAGGGCGGTGTGGCGTTCCTTCTGCCGCCGTTTGAGAAGCGCGACCTGTTCAAGGGCGTCGTGCTGGGCGGCGTGCTCCCGCGCAAGACCTTCAGCATGGGTCACGCGGAAGAAAAACGGTACTACATAGAGTGCCGCAAAATCAAAGAATAACTAGGAGAACCATGACTTTTAACGAATTGAATCTGTCCGCCCCCATCCTGCGTGCCATTGCGGAGGCGGGCTATGAAACGCCCTCGCCCATCCAGGCATCGGCCATTCCGCCGGTGCTGGAAGGACGGGACTTAATGGGCTGCGCCCAAACGGGCACGGGCAAGACGGCGGCATTCGCACTGCCGATGCTCGACCGCCTGTCGGCCGCACCCGCCCGCAAGAAGGGGGCTGTCCGCGCCCTGATCCTGACCCCGACCCGGGAGCTTGCCCTGCAGATCGGCGAAAGCTTTGCGGCCTACAGCAAGTATCTCAAACTGCGAAGCACCGTCATCTTTGGCGGCGTCGGCCAAGCTCCGCAGGTGGAGGCCATCAAGAAGGGCGTGGAAATTCTGGTCGCCTGCCCGGGCCGACTGAACGACTTGGTCGGTCAGGGGCTTGTAGACCTGTCGAACATTGAAATTTTTGTTCTGGACGAGGCCGACCGGATGCTGGATATGGGCTTTGTCCACGACGTGAAAAAAGTGCTTGCAAAGCTGCCCGCAAAGCGGCAGAATTTGATGTTCAGCGCGACCATGCCGAAGGAAATTGAGCAGCTGGCCGCTGGCATCCTGCACGACCCGGCCTTCGTCAAGGTCGACCCGGTGTCCAGCACCGTAGAGCGGATCGACCAGAGCCTTTATTTTGTCGAGAAGGGGAACAAAAAGCTCCTTCTGCCGTGGCTCATCAAGAATCTGAACCCGCCCGTACAGAACGCGCTGGTGTTCAGCCGCACCAAGCACGGCGCAGATAAAATTGCCCGTGACCTCACCAAGCAGGGCATCCCGGCGGCGGCCATCCACGGCAACAAGAGCCAGACCGCCCGCGTTGCCGCTCTCGAGGGCTTCAAGGCCGGACAGACCAAGGTTCTGGTCGCAACTGACATCGCTGCCCGCGGCATTGATATCAGCGAACTGTCGCATGTTTTTAACTATGACCTGCCCGAAGTGCCCGAGACGTATGTCCACCGCATCGGCCGGACTGCCCGCGCAGGTGCAGACGGCACGGCGGTGAGTTTCTGCGCCCCCGAGGAGCAGGAGTATCTGGCAGGCATTGAGAAGCTGAACCGCCGGAAGATCCCGGTGGTGTCCGGCCATCCGTGGGATGGCGTGCCTGCACCTGTCAAGGCTGCACCTCCGGTGCGCGGCCGGAAGCCGAAGGCAGAGACTCCGGAGGCCGAAAAGCAGGCAAAACCCGCTTCCAAACCTGAAAAGAAAGCGGAAAAGGCATCCGCTGCAGCTCCGGCAAAAAAGGCCGAGAAGCCTGCAAAACAGCCTAAATCCGTAATAAAAGAGGAACAACCGATGGATGACAACCAGAAGCGCACTCCCGGCGGGCGCAACGAAAACCGCCGTTCCAATAGCCGTCCCCGCCGCGAGAACAACGCCGCAGCTCCGGCTGCAAACCGTGGCAGCAACGCACAGCCCAAGTTCGACCCGCACTTTGTGAGTGCACCCGAGACGACCCCGCTCCGCCCGGCCAAGAAAGCTCCCGCACCGCAGGCCGCACCTCAGATCAAGACGGCACGGAATGCACAGCCGGCGCAGAACAGCCAGCCCGCACAGAATGGCCGGAATGACCGGAACAGCAATCGCAATGCACAGCTGAAAAATGACCGTCCGGCGCGGAATCCCCGGAACAATCGTGCAGGCATGGTTGAGCCGAAGCCTGTTCAGAACCCCCAGAGCAATGCTCCGGCCAACAACGGGAACAACAGCCGCCGGAACAATAACACCAGCACCGCCCCTCTGGGTGCAGGCCGTGCGCCCCGCAAGCCGGAGCAGACCAGCACCCGCAGCCGTGGCCGGAACACCGCCAAGGACGAAGACCCGGGTCTTGTCCTCATCAGCCGCCGTCCGCCGCAGCAGAAGTTCAGCAACTTTGAGGAGTACATGACCGCTCACGGCGGCGCAACTGCTCCCATTGAGGATCACAGCGAGGAAGTCTGATGAAACAGCCGAATGTGCCGCGTGGGTTTTCCACATGGCAGTGCCCGCTTTGTGGAAAACCGCTCGCGGGCGAAACGACCCTGAAATGCGCCGCCGGACACAGCTTCGACCGGGCAAAAGAGGGCTATTGGCATCTGCTGCCCGTCCAGAAGATGCGCACCAAAGCCCCCGGTGACGGTAAGGAGATGGTCGCGGCACGCCGCGCCTTCCTGAATGCGGGCTACTACGGCATCTTCGGGAAGGCACTGGGTGAGCTGTGTCTGGAATACGGCCAGCCGGAAACGCAGGGTCAGCCGCTCTATCTACTGGATGCAGGCTGCGGTGAGGGCTGGTATGACCGCTGCATCGCGGAAAAATTCGCAGAAGAAAATCGGCCACTTGCCTTGGCGGGCTTCGATATCGCAAAGCCTGCCGTCCGTCTGGCGGCAAAAGCTCTCCCGCAGGCAGAATATGCCGTGGCGTCGAGCTTTTCTCAGCCTGTCCAGACGGGCTGGGCTGACCTGCTCCTGAACTGCTTCTCGCCCTTTGCGCGGGAGGAGTTCCTCCGTGTCCTGCGTCCGGGCGGTCGGATGATTTACGTCGTGCCGGGTGCAGACCACCTCTACCAGATGAAGGCTGTTCTCTACGAGAAGCCGTACAAAAATCCGGTGCAGGAGATCGCCTACGAGGGCTTCCGCGCCATCGGAGAGCGGGAAGTCGCGGGCGAGATCACTGTTCCGGCCCAGCAGCTGGAGGCGTTGTTCGCCATGACGCCCTACTACTG
>CAVJGY010000004.1:10608-26291 GCA_963648915.1 Acutalibacteraceae bacterium
AAATCCGGTGCAGGAGATCGCCTACGAGGGCTTCCGCGCCATCGGAGAGCGGGAGGCCACGGGCGAGATTACCGTTCCGGCCGAACAGCTGGAAGCCCTCTTCGCCATGACGCCCTACTACTGGAAAACTCCGCGTGACGGTGCAGCCCGCCTCGCGGCTCTGCCCGAACTGACAACGACGATCTCGTTCCGGTTCTTGGTATTTGAGAAAGAGTAACCTAAACACACAAAGGGCTGGGAGCATTGCTCCCAGCCCTTTGTGCTGTTGTGTGTATCAGAAAGAGACGTAAATTTTTACTTTTTCTCGCTCTTCGGCAGCAGGTTTGCACGCTCGAGAGCGGGGCGGAGTGCCAGATACAGGATGACGACGCAGACGGTCGAAGCAACGCTGTTGACGAAGGTGACGCCTCCGGTGATCTTGGTCAGAGCCTTTGCAATGGTGTACTCCTGACCGAAGATGTAGACGTTGCGGAAGTAGCCGAGGAACGGGTCGGTAAAGACATTCAGCAGCAGGCCGGAACCCGCGGCGGCAGTAACTTTCAGCAGGTAGCCGGAGCTGTGGCGGTCGAGGTCGCGGAGCTTAAAGACCTTGTGGGCGACTGCGCCGCAGGTGATGCCGATGATGAACTTCAGGACGAAGGTGGTGACGGCGTAGCCCGGGTCGCCAGCCAGAATATCGGCCAGTGCCAGACCAATTGCACCTGCCAGACCGCCGGAAACGCCGTCCAGCAGCAGAGCGGTCAGTGCGGTGAAGGTGTTGCCGAGGTGGAACGAAGAGCCACCGTAGAACGGAACACGGAAGAACAGGTATGCGATCAGGCTCAGCGCGGCCATAACGCCGGTGAGAGCCAGCTCGTGGACGCTGAAGGTGCGCTTGTAGAGCACACTTGCGAATACGATGACGATGACGACGACTGCCAGCAGCAGCCACATTGCGGTTGTTGACATGATTTTTCCCTCCAATTTCACAAAAACCCACAAAACCGATTGACTTTTTCCCGGCCAGCGGGTATGCTCCTATTATACGCAAAACTGAACCCATGAAAATACCCAGAATAAAGTTTTTTTATGGGGTCAGTTTGGAAAAATATCCAAAAGTGGGAGGGACTTCATGTTTCATTTGACGACAGCATTGGATGCGGCGTCGGCTGTTCCGCTGTATGAGCAGCTCTATCAGAGCCTTGCTGCCGAGATGCGTTCGGGGGCGATTCCAGCAGGCACACGGATGCCCGGAAAACGTCGGCTGGCGGCGGAATTGTCGGTGTCGGTCAACACGGTCGACGCGGCCTATCAGATCTTGGCGGCGGAGGGCTATTTAGAATCCCGGGAGCGAAGCGGCTTCTATGTACAGGAATATCTCGCGCTCCCGACCCAGCCCGAAAACGCCCCGTCCGTGGCCGCAGAACTGCCGCAGGAGCAGACAAAAAAGGCCGGATCGGTGCGATTCGACCTTTCGACCCGGGGCGTTGACCCCAGTTTGTTTCCGTTCCGGACATGGGCGCGGCTTCAGAAAGAACTGCTCTACTCCTCGCCGGAGCTGCTGACCCACGGCGACGCACAAGGCGACTGGGAGCTTCGGCAGGCGTTGGCAGGATATCTCGAGGAGTATCGCGGAGTGCGGTGCGGTGCGCATCAGATCGTGGTCGGTGCGGGTCTGGAATACCTGCTCGGCCTGCTTGCACCCCTTCTTCCGGGGATGGCGGCGGTCGAAAACCCCGGCTATCCCCGCGCAAAGCGGGTGCTCGAAAACAACGGTGTGGCCTGCTGCTGCCTGCCTGTGGACGAGGACGGCCTGTCCATCGCGGCCCTGTCCCGCTCGGGTGCGGCGGTCTGCTACGTCACCCCCAGCCACCAGTTCCCGACGGGCGTCACCATGCCCGCCGGACGCCGGGCGGAACTGCTTCACTGGGCGTCCCGGAAGCCCGGACAGCGGTACATCATCGAGGACGATTACGACTCCGAATTCCGCTTCGACACCCGGCCGCTCCCCAGCTTGCAGGGAATGGCGGGCGCGGACGGCCCGGTGGTCTACCTGTCCACCTGTTCGCGGAGTCTCGCGCCCAGCATCCGTATCGCCTATATGGTGCTTCCGGAGCACCTGCTCCCGGCGTGGCAGAATGCCTATCGGCTCTATTCCAGCACGGTCAGCCGCTTTGAACAGCAGACCTTGGCGCGGTTCATCACCGAGGGCTATTTCACCCGGCATCTGGCGCGGGAGCGGGTCGCCTACAAAGCCCGCCGGGATGCTCTGACGACCGCATTGCAGACAACGTTCCAGCCCGGAGAGCTGACGCTGGAAGGGCTGCACACAGGCCTGCACCTGCTGGCAAAGCTGAACGACCCGCCGACGGACGAGGCCCTTCGCTCGGCAGCAGAAGCACAGGGCGTCCGGCTCAGCCTCCTGAACGATTACGACCTGACGGGCGGCGGGACGGAGTGCTCCGGCACGCTGGTGCTGGGTTATGGCTCGCTGGCGGACGCTGCCTGTCCGCTGGTGGGCGAGACGTTAAAGAAGGTCTGCACAGCCGCACGGGAATCCTCATTCAATCGGTAAAATGCGCCGTCCGTCTCTCCGGGCAGGGCGTCCGACTGGACGGGTGCGGTATCGTTCGCGAGAAATTCCAAGATCGTCTCCAACAAATAATAGTCCTGCGCGGTCAGGTCGGTCAGGAGAGAGGAGCTGTTCTCCCGCAACGCCTGCGGCAGGGCGGAGGGCAGAAGCTCGAGATTCTGCCGGAAGAAGGCGTCCCAGACGGCGGCGCGTGCCATTGCCCGGTGTACGGGCAGGATGTCCTGCGGAAAATCCCGGTCGAGCAAGGATAAAAAGTCCTGCGCTTCGGCGGCAGATAAGCCCTCGACGCCGTTGGAGCGTCCGCAGACGGTCAGCTCCTCGGGGGTCAGTGCCCCCGAAAAGCCCACCCGGAACGAGCCGTACCGCCCAGTCAGCTTTTCCAATAAAGCGGGCGAAAGGGCAAGATACCGGGTGTCCTCGGGGAGGGAGAGCGGCTCGAGCAATGCCTCCCGACAGCGTGCCGGGCCTGCGGCGGTATAACACTGGGCGAGGGTGGCGTCATTCCCGCCGAAATCCACGCAGGTCTCTGCCGGAAGTGCCAGTAGGTCGATGCAGTTCTGGGATGCGTTGAGATAGAGCAGGACGAAGCCCGGCTGTTCGCCCGCAATGCAGACCAGAAGGGTCATCTGGTCGGTGGTCTTGGGTAAGGCGACCGGGACACCGCTCTGCGGTTCGGCGGTCTGGATGCGGCTGCGTGCCGCCCGGCGGGTCAAAAGAATCGTACCGCCCATCAGCGGCAGCAGCACCAGCAGCGTCGCGCCCAGTGCCGCCCAGAAGGGTTTCCATCCATTCGTTCGCATTTGAGATTCTCCTGTTTTTTTAGAGATTCTTCTCCCAAAAGGAACGCATTTATACCAAAAGTCATACAAAAACAAAATTCATCTGCCGGAATAAAAGATGAAACCTGAACGTAAAATGGACTGAGACTCTTGCCAAGGCGCGGAAAATGTGCTAAAGTTTCTCTAACGTGTATGAAACAAAAACAATTGTACACGGTGGAAGAACTGATACGCGCACAACGGTGTGTGTCTGCCTGCGGCAGACTGCGCACGGGGCGCGGTCGAGGATAAAAAGTCTGCGGGCAGAGCCTTTGAATTGGTTCTGTCCGCATTTTTCTGTCAGAGGGGGATTTTTTATGCTCGAAACTATCACGAGAGTCAACGATGCGGTCAACGGCGTTGTCTGGGGGCCGATCGGTCTGGCGTTGCTGTTCTGCGCCGGATTCATCATGACGAGCCGCACCGGACTGTTCCAGTTCCGGCACTTCGGCTACTGGATGAAGAACACCATCGGCGCGATCTTCGCCGACAAGCATGTGACAGCGCACACCGGACGGGACGAAAAGGCCATCAGCCAGTTCCAGAGCTTGTGTACCGCGCTGGCCGCGACCATCGGCACGGGCAATATCGTCGGTATCGCAACGGCCATCATCAGCGGCGGCCCGGGCGCGATCTTCTGGATGTGGGTCATGGCTCTGCTGGGCATGATGACGAACTATTCCGAAAACGTGCTGGGCATCTTCTACCGCCGCAAGAATGAAGCGGGCGAGTGGTCCGGCGGCGCGATGTACTATCTGTCCGACGGTCTGGGCGCGAAAAAGGGCTGCAAGGCTCTCGGAAAGACGCTGGCCGTCCTGTTCTCCTGCTTCTGCGTGCTGGCCTCCTTCGGCATCGGCAACATGAGCCAGATCAACTCCATCGCGGGCAATATGGAATCGGCCTTCAATGTCCCGACCATCGTGACGGGCGTTGTGCTGGCGGTGCTGTCTGCACTGGTGATCCTGGGCGGCCTCAAGCGTGTGGCAGCCGTTACGGAAAAAATCGTACCCTTCATGGCGATCTTCTACGTCGTCGGCGCGCTGGTCGTGGTCTGCACCCACGTCACAGCCGTTCCTGCGGCCTTTGCAGCCATTTTCAAGGGTGCGTTCGGATTCCGTGCTGCGGGCGGCGGTGTGCTGGGCTACGGCGTCAATGCGGCCATTACATGGGGCTTCAAGCGCGGTGCATTCTCCAATGAGGCCGGCCTTGGCTCTTCGGTCATGGTGCACTCGTCCTCCAACGTCAAAGAGCCTGTCCAGCAGGGCATGTGGGGCATCTTTGAGGTCTTTGCGGACACCATCGTGGTCTGCACCCTGACCGCTCTCGTCATCCTGACGACGGGTCTGGTCGACCTCGACACCGGAATGATGCTGACCGAGGTGCAGGGCAGTGCTCTGGTCGGTCAGGCGTTCGCGACCGTGTTCGGCGGTCTTGGCCCGAAGTTCATCGCCATCTCGATTTTGCTCTTCGCCTACTCCACGGTTCTGGGCTGGAGTCACTACGGCACGAAGGCCTTTGAGTATCTGTTCGGCACAAAGGCCAGTGTGGGCTATAAGGCCGTGTTCGTCCTGATGACGGTCGTCGGCGCGACCATGAAGCTGGGTCTTGCATGGGACCTGTCCGATACCTTCAACGGCCTCATGATGATCCCTAACCTCATCGGCGTCCTCAGCCTGTCCGGTACGGTGGCAAAAATTACGAAAAACTACACCGACCGCAAATTCCGCGGCATCGACGTCAAGCCTATGTGCTCGGCCTTCGATGAGGAAGAGCTGAACAAAGCCCAGAGATCGGCCTGAGAAGCGGTAAAAACGCAAAAAACGACCCCGGAGAGATTTTCTCTCCGGGGTCGTCTGCTGTTCTTTTAGCTGTTGAACATATCCTTCAGCTTTTTGAAGAAGCCCTTGCGCTGCTCATAGTTTTCATCCTTGAGCGTACCCTCGAATTTCTTCAAGGCGTCGCGCTGTGCCTTGTTCAGCTTCTTGGGGATCTCGACCTCACACTTGACGTACATGTCGCCACGGCCGCGGCCATTCAAATACTGGATGCCCTTGCCGCGCAGACGGAAGGTCGTGCCGCTCTGCGTGCCCTCGGGGACGGTGTACTCCACCTTGCCGTCAATGGACGGAACGGTGATGTTGTCGCCGAGAACGGCCTGACTGTAGGTGATGGGGACGGTGACCCAGACGTCGTAGCCGTCGCGCTGGAAGAGCGGGTCGGGACGCACGGTCACCATGACGATGACGTCACCTGCAGGACCGCCGTTGCTGCCTGCATCGCCCATACCGCGCAGTGCAAAGCTCTGATCGTCGTCGATACCCATCGGGATGGATACCTCCAGCGTCTTTTTGGTGGCCGTCTTGCCGCTGCCGTGGCAGACCTTGCAGGGGTTCTTCACCAGCTTGCCCTTGCCGCCGCAGCGGGAGCAGGGCTGCTGGGTCTGCATCACGCCGAACGGGGTGCGCTGCTGCTTGATGACATAGCCGCGTCCGCCGCAATCGGGGCAGGTCTCGGGGCTCGAGTCAGCCGCACAGCCGTTGCCGTGGCACTCGGTGCACTCCTGCTGACGGGTGATGGTGATGTTCTTCTTGCAGCCGTGCACCGCCTCGTCAAAGGACAGGGTGATGCGGACGCGGATGTCCTGACCCTTGCGGGGTGCGTTGGGGTTCGCCTGACGGGACGAGCCGCCAAAGCCGCCGAAACCGCCGCCAAAGATATCGCCGAAGATGTCGCCGAGGTCGACGCCGTCGCCGCCAAAGCCACCGAAGCCGCCTGCACCGCCGCCGTTCTGGGCAGCGTAGCTGGGGTCAACGCCTGCGAAGCCGTACTGGTCGTAGAGCTGACGCTTTTTCGGGTCAGACAAGACCTCGTTGGCCTCGTTGATCTCCTTGAACTTTTCCTCGGCTTCCTTGTCGCCGGGGTTGTAGTCCGGGTGGTACTTCATGGCCAGCTTGCGGTACGCCTTCTTGATCTCCGCATCGGTGGCCGTCTTGGATACCCCCAGCACTTCGTAATAATCACGCTTTTCCTGTGCCATATCCATACCTCTATGAAACCAGCAAAGGCCGCCCCGGAAAAAACCGGAGCGGCTTTTGCTCTATGCGCGTGTGTCCGCCGGTTGGTCGGGCATCACGCCGCTTCTGTCAACTCTTAGACTTCCTTGAAGTCTGCGTCCACAACGCCGTCGTCGTTGGGCTTCTGCTGGGTGTTGCCAGCGTCAGCACCCGGCTGTGCGCCTGCGGCCTGCTGTGCAGCGGCAGCTGCCTGATACATCTTCTCAAAGACGTGGCTCAGAGCATCCTGCTTTGCCTTGATGTCGTCGATCGAGCCGGACTGGACAGCGGTCTTGAGGTCGGCCAGCTTTGCCTCAGCTTCGCTCTTGACGTCAGCGGGCATCTTGTCGCCGTTCTCCTTCAGCATCTTCTCGGTCTGGAAGACCATCTGGTCTGCACCGTTGCGGATGTCGACCTCTTCGCGCTTCTTCTTATCGTCAGCAGCGAACTGCTCAGCTTCCTTGACAGCCTTGTCGATGTCGTCCTTGGACATGTTGGTGGAAGCAGTGATGGTGATGTTCTGCTCCTTGCCAGTGCCCAGATCCTTTGCGCTGACCTTCACGATGCCGTTTGCATCGATATCGAAGGTGACCTCGATCTGAGGCACGCCACGGGGAGCCGGAGCGATGCCATCCAGATGGAACACACCGAGGCTCTTGTTGTCGCGTGCGAACTCACGCTCGCCCTGCAGGACGTTGATCTCAACAGAGGGCTGGTTGTCAGCAGCGGTGGAGAAGACCTGGCTCTTGTGGGTCGGGATGGTGGTGTTGCGCTCAATGATCTTGGTGCAGACGCCGCCCAGAGTCTCAATGCCGAGGCTCAGCGGGGTGACATCCAGCAGCAGCAGACCCTTGACGTCGCCCTGCAGGACGCCGCCCTGGATAGCAGCACCGACTGCAACGCACTCATCGGGGTTGATGCCCTTGAACGGCTCGCAGTTCAGCTCTTTCTTGACTGCATCGTAGACAGCGGGGATACGGGTAGAACCACCGACCATCAGGACCTTCTTCAGGTCAGATGCACGCAGGCCTGCATCCTGCAGAGCCTTGCGGACAGGGGTCATGGTGCGGTCGACCAGATCAGCGGTCAGCTCGTTGAACTTTGCGCGGGTCAGGGTCATATCGAGGTGCTTCGGGCCAGTTGCATCGGCAGTGATGAAGGGCAGGTTGATCTGAGTGCTCATTGCGCTGGACAGCTCGATCTTTGCCTTCTCAGCAGCTTCCTTCAAACGCTGAGCAGCCATCTTGTCCTTGCGCAGGTCGATGCCGTTCTCAGTCTGGAATGCGTCTGCCATCCAGTTGATGATGCGCTCATCGAAGTCGTCGCCGCCCAGATGGGTGTCGCCGTTGGTAGCCAGAACTTCGGTAACGCCGTCGCCCATCTCGATGATGGAGACATCGAACGTGCCGCCGCCCAGGTCGTAGACCATGATCTTCTGGTCCTCTTCCTTATCGATGCCGTATGCCAGAGAAGCGGCAGTCGGCTCGTTGATGATACGCTTGACGTTCAGGCCAGCGATGGTGCCTGCGTCCTTGGTTGCCTGACGCTGGCTGTCGTTGAAGTATGCGGGAACGGTGATGACGGCCTCGGTGACCGGCTCGCCCAGATAAGCCTCAGCGTCGGCCTTCAATTTCTGAAGGATCATTGCGCTGACCTGCTGCGGGGTATAGTCCTTGCCGTTCAGAGTGACCTTGTGGTCAGTACCCATCTGACGCTTGATGGAAGAAACGGTGTTCTCGGGGTTGGTGATGGCCTGACGCTTTGCGACCTGACCGACCAGACGGTCGCCGGTCTTGGTGAAGCCAACGACAGACGGGGTGGTGCGAGCACCCTCAGAGTTTGCGATGACGACGGGCTCGCCGCCCTCCATAACAGCAACGCAGCTGTTGGTAGTACCAAGGTCGATACCAATAATCTTACTCATAAATAAAGACTCCTCTCAAATGATCTTGTTTATCTCATGCTTAGAGTGAAAAGCGGATGTTTATTTGAACGTCCTTTCGGACGGTGGAACGTGGTTACTCAGCGACCACGACGGTGGCATGGCGGACGATCTTGTCGCCCAGCTTGTAGCCCTTCTGGTAGACGGTCACGACCGTTCCGCTCTCCTGACCTTCCTGTGCGGGGACTTGCTGCACCGCGTTCATGAAGTTGGGGTCGAACGGCTTGCCCAGCGACTCGATCTCCTCCACATGGAGGGCATCCAGTGCTTTCGCGGCCTTGTCGAGGGTCATCGTGACGCCCTTCTTGTAGTTCTCGTCGGTGGTCGGTGCATTTGCGGCCATCTCGAGGGTGTCCAGAATGGGGATGATCTGGTTGACGGCGAAGGACACGCCATCATTGAACTTCTGGTCGGCCTCGCGGGTGGAACGCTTGCGGTAGTTCTCGTACTCAGCGGCCATCCGGAGCAGCTGATCCTTTGCCTGCGCTGCATTCTTTTCAGCGGCGTCCAGCTTCGCTTTGATGACGTCCATCTCGCGAGCCTTCTTGTTGAACCAGCCATCCTTCTTCTTGGCGTCCTTGTCGTCGCCCGTCTCGGGTGCGGCGGTCTCTGACTCAGGTGCGGCCTGTTCCGCAGTCTTGGTCGTCTCCTCGACGGGAGCTTCCTCGGTCTGCGCGGTCTTTTTTGTTTCTTCGGTCATTCCAGATCCTCCTTATAGATCACAGTCCGCCGGGGTGCGGCTGCCTGCGGGGTATCTTTTCGTTTGCCGCTCATTCCTTCGCCAAGCTGGTCGGCAAAGACGTGAAGCAGCGGCATCAATTTCTGGAAGGGCATCCGGGTCGGGCCGATCAGTGCGATCGAACCCCACAGCCCGCCGCCGACCAGATAACGGTCGCTGACGATGCACAGGCCGGGGATCTGCGGCTCAAAATCCTCGCCCAGAAGAACGCTCTCATTCCGTTCGGCCGGAGGTGCGATGATGTGCGCCGCCTCTTCCTCGTCGTTCAACAGGGAGAGGATCGCGCCCACCTTTCCGTCCAGCTGCGGCCAGTCGAGCAGATATTGCTCGCCGCCGAGGAACACATGCGGTGTGGTCGAATCCTGCAGGATCGCTGCCGCCGCACTGATGACCGGAACAAGTTCCGGGTCGATCTGGCTGCACAGTTCCCCGAGCAGCCGGGCCGACAGGTCAATGGGTGCAACGAAGGTCAGGTTGCGGTTGAGCAGTGCGGCAAGGGCTGCGGCGTTCTCCCGCGAAAGTCCGGTGCGAACCCGGGCGACCCGTGTCCGGACGTATCCGGCTGTGGTGACGGCCAGAACTGCCGCTGCGCTCCGTCCCACCTGCACGACCTCATAATGGGCGATGCAGAGGTCCTCGCCGCAGGGCGTGCTGATAGCGGCGGTACAACCGCTGATCTGTGCTAATGCTTTGGCAGCACCCTGTGCCAGCTTTTCGGGTTCATGGTCGAGGCTCGCAAAGACGGCGTCCACACGAGCACGGGTCACGCGGTCGAGCGGCTGGTCGTCGGTGAGCAGATTGTCGAGATAATAACGGTAGCCTTTTGCACTGGGAACACGGCCCGCGCTGGTGTGCGGCTGCTCCAGCAGCCCCAGCTTTGTCAGTGCAGCCATCTCGTTGCGCAGTGTCGCGCTGGAGACCGCCATGTCAAAGTAATTGGCAAGGACGCTGCTGCCGACCGGTTCTCCCTCGAGGCCATACAGTGCCACGATCGCCTGCAAGACTCGCTGCTTGCGTGCATCCATCGTCATAGCACCTGCCTCCTTTTGTAGGTTTTGATTTCTTTAGCACTCCATCTTCCTGAGTGCTAAGACCATTATAATCAAATTTTCTGCCCTGTCAAGCCCTTTGCGAAAAGATTCATAAATTGGTAATAGACACAGACAGGGGGCTGTCGCCAGCGACAGCCCCCTTACCTATATAGATGTTATTCCTCCATCTGCTTGGCTAAGAACGCCGCGGCGACGGCCACCGCTTTCTGCTGTGCCGGGTCTGGCCGGGCGGTCTTGTCCTCGCTGAGCAGCCCGACCGAGCCGGTCACGTCGCCCGCCGCGATGATGGGACAGACACAGAGCAGTGACCGGGTGGAATTCTCGCACGGGAACAAAACCTGCTCCGGTGAGCCGTCGCTCTGGTAGGACTTGCGGCTCTCCATCAGCTTTTCCAGCGGCGGGCTGACGCTCCGGTCGGTCAGGTCGCGCTTTCCGCTTCCGGCAGCGACAAGGATGCGGTCACGGTCGGAGATGAAGGCCGTCAGTGCGAAATTCCGACTCAGAACATCGACGTACTGCGCCGCGACGCCGCTCATCTCGCCGACGGGCGAATATTTCTTGAAAATGACCTCGCCGTCCCCGGTCGTGAAGATCTCCAGCGGGTCGCCCCGCCGGATGCGCTGGGTGCGCCGGATCTCCTTGGGGATGACGACCCGCCCCAATTCGTCGATGCGGCGCACGATTCCGGTTGCTTTCATAGTATTTGCCTCCTGAAACTCTCATTTTCCATATCACGGGTCTTATGGGTAGTATGTGGAAAATCAGGAGGTTTATGCTTAACTTGTTATAGTTTCTCTTTCGGACACATCATTTCGGACATAGTGCGTGCTTCTGCCGCTTCCCATTTTCAGGATAATTTGTTCAGCGGTCAATTTTTTCAGTGCATTTTCCACGGAAGAACTTCCCAATGAGGGACATGCTGCCAAAACCTCCTGCTTTGTAAATGTTCCAAGCTTCTCTTCAACATATGTTTTCACAATGTCATATGCAGTGCTTTTTGCGCCCAGCGTTTCCGAAAGATGGGTTCTTGATTCAAATTCGCGGTAGCAGTCTAAAATCACGGCCAGCATATATTTGATAAACGGTTTGGGATCGTTTTCTCCTTCGTGCCAGTTCTGATCGGATTGTTCCAAAGCCTGATAATAGGCTTCTTTCGTGTCTGCGATTGCTTTTTCAACACTGATAAACTGTCCTACCAGATAGCCGCTTCGACACAATAAGAGCAGTGTTAGCAGTCGGCTCATACGTCCATTTCCATCGTTAAAGGGGTGAATGCAGAGAAAATCCAAAATGAAGCAGGGAATCAAAATCAAAGGGTCAACAATTTCTTGCTGGAGAGCACGCTCGTAGCTTTGACAGATCGCTTCCACTGCTGAAGGCGTTTCGTATGGCTCCATTGGGTGAAACAACACGATTTTTTTCCCATTGGGAAGGTTCATGTCGATTTCGTTGGGCGTTGTTTTGAATTTTCCGCCATAAGAAAGATTCGTATATTTTAATAAATCACGGTGCATCTGTAAAATATAGGCCGGTTTTACAGGAAGGTATGGATAATTTTCATGGACAAGGTTCAATACATTGCGGTATCCCAGAATCTCATCTTCATCTCGGTTTCGAGGTGTTGTCTTACTCTCTATCAATTGTTTCAGCCGTACATTTGTTGTGACGATTCCTTCAATCCGGTTTGATGCTTCAGTGCTCTGGATTTTTGCGATTTCAACCAGACGTTTCAGCTCGACAGGCTTTTGCCGAATATAAAGTTCTTGTTTTCCCTTGTATTCGTGGATTTTAGCCACATAAGATAGAATTTCGTTATCCCATGTTCGTTCACAGAGCTTTCCATAATCGAAATCTCGCATTTTCCAAGTTCCTTTCTCCCAATAGGTGAGTTTCTCTCCCAATTATACCTTGGTTTTGGGAGAAAAATCAACCATTTGGGAGAAAACATCTGCAAGTATTGTTTATACTTGATTGGAATTTCCATCGTTAATATGCTACAATAGATTTATTCTGAAAGAAAAACGCTCTGTTTTGGAACAGAGCTTCAAAGGAAAGGCCAAATCGACATGCAGCAGATACTTGTTTTAGGCGGCGGAGCGGCTGGTCTGGCGGCGGCGTTGGCCGCAGCACAGAGCCTTCGCCCGGGCAGCGGAAAAGTGACGATTCTCGAGCGAAACCCGAAGCTGGGAAAGAAACTTCTCGCGACCGGAAACGGTCGCTGCAACCTCGACAACACCGACATCGCGCCCGAACGGTATTTCACCTCCGACCCGAAAGCCCTTCTGCCGCTCCTGCGTGCCGTCGACCATGCCGACCCGCTGGGCTGGTTCGGGTCGCTGGGGCTGTACACCCGGGCGGATGAGGCCGGGCGGGTCTATCCCTACTCCAATCAGGCCGCAGACGTTCTCGCCCTGCTAGAACGCCACCTCGAGCGTCTGGGCGTGGAGGTTCGGCTGGGCTGTACCGTCCGTTCGCTCAGCCAGACCAAGGGCGGCTATGCCGTTCAATACTTCGATGAAGAGGGGCAGGCCGTCACCCAGCGGGCAAATGCCGTTATCTGCGCGATGGGCGGCGAAGCAGGCCCGCAGTTCGGCACGGACGGCTTCGGCACACGGTTTGCCGCCCAGTGCGGCGGACGGCTCGAGCCGCTCTATCCCTGCCTGACGGCCTTGCAGGTCGCAAAGCCCATCAAGTCGCTGGCGGGCATCCGCGCAAAGGCGTCGGCGACCCTTCTGGATGGAAATCGTCCCGTGGCACAGGAGAGCGGTGAGGTGCAGTTCACAGAGTACGGCCTGTCCGGTATCTGCATCATGCAGCTGTCCGGCCTGCTTGCCCCGAAACGCGCCCCGAAACAGCCCGCCATCGAGCTGGACCTGTTCCCGGCTATGAGCGAAAAGGAGCTGTCGGGGCTTTTCATGAGCCGTCTTGCCGCTCTGCCGGGCGACGCCCCGGCGGATTTCTGGCTCGGACTTGTCCATCCAAAGCTTGGCCGGGCACTCTGGGCGGCGGCAAAGCTCCCGGACGGCTCGGTTTCGGCCATCTCGCCCGCCGGGTGGGGCAAGCTTGCCCACACCGCGAAGCACTGGCGGTTCGAGGGTCTGACTCCCTGCGGCTGGAAGCAGGCGCAGACCACGGGCGGCGGCCTGAGTCTGACCGAGCTTGAACCGAATTTCCAGTTCAAGGGCTGTCCGGGCGTCTACTTTGTGGGCGAGACGCTGGACTGTGCGGGCATCTGCGGCGGCTTCAATCTGCATTGGGCCTTCGGCTCTGGCCTTGTCGCCGGACGGGACGCGGCGAAGCATTTCAAACGATAAAACAAAAAACAAGAGGGAGCTGTTGCATTCGCAACAGCTCCCTCTCTTAATTGCTCTTTGGAGTTCTCCGGTCTAGACTACAGGCAGATCATGCCAGCAGGCAGTAGATGCCGGTGACAGGCCACCAGAAGCCCTGGTTCAGAGCGGAATAAGCACCGATCACCAGGCTCTTGATGTCGCGGCTGACATAGTTGCTGAACTCATTGACAGCAGCATTGACGAAGTTGGAAGCATTGTCGCCCTTGTGAGAGTTCACAAAGTTCTTGATGACCTTTGCAGCAAACACCTCATTGTAGACGGACAGGCCAATGGTAGCAATGCTGACAATAGGGATGCTGCCGCCGGTGGTATAGGTCATTTCCTCTTCGTTCATGACGTTGTAGTTCGCGGGCATCATCATTTTCTTTTCCATAATAATACTCCTTTGTAAGCAATAATTCCCTAACAGTGCCGAAGGCACTGATTCAAGGTAACTTAATAGGCGTGCGACTGTGCGAACGAGATCACTGCACCCACAGGAATTGCGACGACCCCAACCATCGTAGCGATGGCAACGGTGTCACGCAGGAAGTTTGCGGGCGACTGGCTCATATCGTTGCCGATATCGTCGATGGCGCGTCCTGCGATGGTAAAGAAGTTGCCGTCCAGATTGTCCGGCTCGTCCAGCCATTCCCGCACCTGACGCGTGCCCCAGATGAAGCTGGAGCCGAGCACCAGTGCGCCGACCACGGTGGCCGTGCCCTGCAGGAATGCCCACGCGCTGAGAGCACCGCCCTCGGTGTAGGTCATTTCCTCGTTGGAGAGGACTGCATAATTGGCGGGAAGATTCAAGTTCTGAGTCATAAGATTCATTACTCCTTCTTATAATGTCATTCTACTACATTCGTTGATTTTCTGCAAGGGGTTTGCATCTTAAATCACGAAAAACTGGTAGATAGTACGAAAAACGAATGAAAACTTTGTGAAATTAGACTGCAATAATTTAGCATTCGTTTCGTCTTGATGGGGGGTCAGCCCGGAACGCCCGCACGATAAAGATACGGGTCGCTCTTGAAGCTGTCGAAGCTGTACAGAACAAGGATGTCGTCATAGTCGTTGTCTGCGATCAGCTGGTCGAGGCCGTAGTTGTAGTTGCGGAAGTCCACGACGTCGATGTCCGCGTAATTCGCGGTCAGATAGGGCACGAAGCTGTTGGCAAAGCTGTCCTTGATGACTAAAATTTTGCCTTTGCCGTCGCCCTCGATGCGGCTGAGACCGTTGTTGCCGTGGATGAACATCGCGTACTTGTCGTAGACGCTGAGCTTGTCGGTGTCGTACAGACCCGTTTTCTCGCCCTGTGTGGGCTGGCCTGCACCTGTGACGGTGTAGACGGTCAGCGGATTGCTGAGGTCATAGTAGGTGATGGTGTCCGGTTCGGCGTTCCATGTCCGCGCCTTCGAGTAGTGCGTGCCGTAGAAATCCTCCACCGTTACCGCCGTGTGTGCATCCCGGTCGAAGGGAGTCAGCTTGAGCACATCACAGAGCTGGGTGTAGGCGTAGTACGCGCCCAAGGTCGTCCAGTGATGGTCGGTGCGGTAGTAGAGGTATTCGTCCTTGTGGGCGGACAGAGCCTCCCGCACGTCCACAAAGCGGCCTCCGGCGGACTGTACCGTTTCGGCGAGAGAGTCGAGATAGCTGTCCTCGTCGAGGAGGGGTGCGCCTGCCGGGACGTTTTCCGGATAGATGGCGGATGCCGCCGGGACGAGCATCACGTTGACCTTTCCCGGATACCGCTGACAGAGCGCGGTGAGAGCTGCCGTGTTCTTCGGAAGGGTGCGTGTCTCACTCGAAACAAGGCCGTAGGCGCGGGGGAACATCATTTTCTGCTTTCCCAGCAGGATCCCGCCGCTCTGCTCCTTCTGGAACAAAGTCGTTTCAACAAAGCTTTGCAGGCTGATCCACTGGTCGCGCCCAAACACCTGATCCTTGACGTACTTGGTGTAGGAGGTGAAATAGCTGTTCAGGCCGGAGGCTGAGACACTGGAAAGGGTCGGCCGCTGGGCGAGGTTGGTGTTTTCCAGTTCGCTGTAGGCTCGGTCCGGGGTCACGAGGTCGAGCAGGAACAGCCCGACAAAAAACAGGCTGAACGCCAGAAGCACTGGATAATTTTTCAGGGAAGAGAGCTTTTTCTTGTCCATTGTGATCCTTCTCCCT
>CAVJGY010000005.1:0-6977 GCA_963648915.1 Acutalibacteraceae bacterium
GCCTGCAACGGCGACGCGGCGTTTCTGACCGCCGGACAGCTCGAAGGGGCTGCGCTCCAGCAGTGCCGGGTCAAGGCCGACGAAATCCGCCGCCTCATGAACCCGGCGGTCGATTTCGGCTTCATCCAAGCCCATATTCTTCGGGCCGAAGGCGATATCCTTGTAGCAGGTCTCCTCGAAGAGCTGATACTCCGGATACTGGAACACCAGACCCGTCAGGAAGCGGAAATCCCGAATTTTTGCGGAGTCCTCCCAGAGGTCTTTTCCGTCGATGTAGATTTTTCCGCTGGTGGGGCGGTTCAGGCCGTTCATATGGGTGATGAGGGTGCTCTTGCCCGAGCCGGTCGCGCCGATGATGCCGACGAAATCGCCCTCTTCCACCTCGAAACTCACATCGTCCAGCGCGGTGACGGCGTTGGGCATTCCGGGGTTATACACATAGCTCAGGTGGTCTACTTTGATGATACTTGCCATTTGTCTCGCCCCTCCTTACCGCAGCAGCTCATAGAGAGCCTGCGCACATTCACCCGTGTCGATGATACCCTCCGGCATCGGGATGCCAGCCTTCACCAGCTCATCCCGAAGCTCTGCGGCCTGCGGCACATCCAGATGCAGGGAGCGGACCTTTTCGGTCTGGCTGAACACCTCTTTCGGCGTGCCCTCCATGACGACATGACCCTGACTCATAACGAGCACACGGTCAGCGGTCGCGGCCTCCTCCATATAATGAGTGATGGTGACGACCGTGATGCCCATGTTCTTGTTCAGGTGGTGGATGGTCTGCATGACCTGTTCGCGGCCGCGCGGGTCGAGCATGGCCGTCGCTTCATCGAGGATGAGGCAGTCCGGGCGCATGGCGACGACGCCCGCAATGGCGACGCGCTGCTTCTGACCGCCCGAGAGGTTGTAGGGTGCACGCTCCCGGAAGTCGTAGATACCCGCCATCTTCATGGCTTCATCCACCCGGCGGCGCATCTCCTCCGGCGGAACACCGAGGTTTTCGAGGGCAAAGGCCACATCCTCCTCGACCACCGTTGCGACGATCTGGTTGTCCGGACTCTGGAACACCATGCCGACGGTCTGGCGGATGTCATAAATTTTGTCCTCGTCGGAGGTGTCCATCCCCTCGACCAAGACCGTACCCGACTCGGGCAGGAGGATCGCGTTGAAGTGCTTTGCAAGGGTCGATTTGCCGCAGCCGTTCGCGCCCAGCACCGCGACGAATTCGCCCCGCTTGACCTCCGCCGACACCCCGTCCAGCGCGTAGACGGGCTTTTCATTGTCGTAGCGGAATTTTAAATCTTTCGCTGTTAAAATCGTTTCTTCCATCTGTTTTCTCTTTCCGGTGGTGCGCCTTCTCTATAAGGCTGTACCCCATTCTTGAAAATTACTCTTCCCAGATCGCGGTCGCGCCGCAAGGCACGACGCCGCCCGTTGCCGAGACAGGCAGACCAATTTCATCACAGGAGGTCTGACCGCCGAAGCGCGGGATGAGGGTCGTCTTGAGCATATACTCCATGACGGCGGGCGACAGGCCCGTGGTGTAGCTGTTGACCGCAAAGAAGAGCGGCTTGTCGCTCAAAACCTCTTCGCACTGGCTGATGAGGTCGTAGATGCAGTCCTCGAGCTTCCAAATCTCACCGCCCGGGCCGCGGCCGTAGCTCGGCGGGTCCATGATGATACCGTCGTAGGTGTTGCCGCGCCGCTTTTCGCGGGCGACGAACTTCGCACAGTCATCCACCAGCCAGCGGATGGGACGGTCGGCCAAACCGCTCGCGGCGGCGTTGTCCTTGCCCCACTGGACGATGCCCTTGGAGGCGTCCACATGGCAGACCGTCGCACCAGCGGCGGCACAGGCCAGCGTCGCACCACCCGTATAGCCGAAGAGGTTCAACACCTTGATGGGACGGCCTGCAGCGCGGATCTTCTTCGCATACCACGCCCAGTTGACGGCCTGCTCCGGGAACACGCCCGTGTGCTTGAATCCGGTCGGGCTGACGATGAGGGTCAGCTTGTCCTCGCCCTCACCGCAGGTGATCTTCCACTTTTCGGGCAGACGACGGCGGTACTCCCACTCGCCGCCGCCCTGATTAGAGCGGTGATAGATGGCGTCGGCCTTCGCCCAGAGCGGGCTCTGCTGGGGCGTTTTCCAGACCACCTGCGGGTCGGGACGCACCAGAAGCGTCTCGCCCCAGCGTTCCAGCCGATTTCCGTTGGTGGCATCCAGCAGCTCATAATCTTTCCAGGTATTTGCAGGGCGCATAGCGTCCTCCTTCCTTTTTTCTGTCAGGTTTTCAACATGTTTTGCTTGATTTGTTTAAAACAGGCTTTGCTGTCCGTTGTCCTCGGGCGAGCTTCCCTCCGGGGCTTTCATGCCCAAGTGCTCATAGGCCAGCCGGGTCGCACAGCGTCCGCGCGGCGTCCGGGTCAGGAAGCCCATCTGCATCAGGTACGGCTCGCAGAGATCCTCCAGCGTGACGGCCTCCTCGCCCAGAGCCGCCGCCAGTGTTTCCAGACCCACCGGGCCGCCGTTGTACATCTCGATGATGGCACGGAGCAGGCTTCGGTCCAGCTCGTCCAGACCCAGCGCGTCGACATCCATCCGCTTGAGGCTCAGCAGAGCCACATCCCGGTCGATGACGCCATCGCTCAGCACGGTCGCGAAGTCGCGGACGCGCTTGAGGAAGCGGTTCGCCACACGGGGCGTGCCACGGCTGCACTTTGCCAGCTCGTAGGCTCCCTCCGGGGTGATGGGCTGGTCGAGGATGCCTGCACTGCGCTGAATGATCTTCGACAGCTCGTCCGGGCTGTACAGTTCCAGCTTGAGCAGAACGCCGAAGCGGTCACGCAGAGGGCCGGTGATCTGACCCGCGCGGGTCGTTGCACCCACCAGCGTGAACCGGGGCAGGTTGATGCGGATGCTCTGGGCACTCGGGCCTTTGCCGATCATGATGTCCAGCGCGTAGTCCTCCAACGCCGGGTAGAGCACCTCTTCGACCTGCCGGGACAGACGATGGATCTCGTCGATGAAGAGGACGTCGCCCTCCTGTAAATTCGTCAGCAGGGCAGCCAGATCGCCCGGCTTCTCGATGGCCGGGCCGCTGGTGATGCGGATTTGCACGCCCATCTCGTTGGCGATGATGCCCGCCAGCGTCGTTTTGCCCAGACCCGGAGGGCCGTACAGCAGAATGTGGTCCATCGGTTCGCCGCGCCGCTTGGCCGCTTCGAGATAGATTTTTAGGTTCTGCTTGACCTTTTCCTGTCCGATATAGTCTTCCAAATGCTGCGGGCGGAGGTTGTTTTCCTCGGCGTCCGCCCCGGTCAGACCGGGCTGCATCATTTTTGCTCCAAAGAGCGCGGTTTCGTCCTGCATCTCTTACCTCCTGCCCGCCATGCCGCGCAAGGCCAGCTTGATGATCTCTTCCACCGGAAGGGTCGCGTCGATTTTGGAAACGGCCAGTGCCGCTTCGCTCTGGCTGTAGCCCAGCGAGACGAGGGCGGCGATGGCCTGTCCTGCACCTGCGGCGGCCGGAGTCGACGCGGATGCCCCCGCCACATCTTCCAAGTTGATACCGTCCACAAAGCCCTTGGCGACCTTGTCCTTCAGCTCGAGCACGATGCGCTGTGCCAGCTTCGGGCCGACGCCCGACGCGGCCTTGAATGCCTTGTGGTCGCCCGCCGAAATTGCCAAGGCCACCCGGTCGGGTTCCATGACGCTCAGAATCGCAAGGCCGACCTTCGGGCCGACGCCCGAAACGGCGGTCAGCATCTCGAAGCAGGCCTGCTGTTCTTCGGTAGCGAATCCGTACAAACTGACGTCGTTTTCGGTCACGCTCATCACGGTGTAGATGGTCGCATCCTTCCCGACGCCGGGCAGCGCACCCGCGACACTGGCCGGGCACTGCGCATAATAGCCCACACCGCCGCAGCTGATGACGACCGCGTTCATGCTTTTTTTGACGATTTTTCCAGTGAGACAGTAAATCATATCGAATACCTCAAATCGGGCCGACGCCGCGGACGGTGAAGCGGTTCAGCTGGTTGCCGTTGGTGTGGCAGAATGTGATCGCCATCGCCAGTGCGTCGGCGGTATCGTCAGGCTTCGGGATGGCGGGCAGGTGGAGCAGGATGCGGGTCATCTCCTGCACCTGCTTTTTGACGGCCTTGCCGTAACCCGTGACGGCCTGCTTGACCTGCATGGGGGTATACTCGTAAATCGGCAGTCCCGCCTGTGCCGCCGCCAGCAGAATGACGCCGCGCGCCTCGGCGACGCCGATGACGGTGGTCTGGTTGTGCTGGTAGAACAGCTTTTCGATGGCGAGGACATCCGGCTTCGTCCGCTCGATGACCTCCTTGATGCCCGCATAGACTTCATCCAGACGCCGCTCGAACGGTACGCCCGCGTCGGTGCAGACCGCGCCGAAATCCACCGGAGCAAACCGATTTCCCGCATAATCCACAACGCCCCATCCCACGATGGCATAGCCCGGGTCAATGCCCAATACTCTCATGTTCCGATACCTTTCCTATTATAATCATCTTATTATAGCACAGCAAAGAACAAAGAAAAAGGGGCAACGCAAAAACCTTTTTTGACTTTTTTGCAAAAAGGGCTTGCTTTTTCCGGCAAGGTGTGGTAACATAATTGAGCTGACCTCAGCAAAACAGAATATGGACGGTTAGCTCAGCTGGTAGAGCATCTGCTTGACGTGCAGGAGGTCACAGGTTCGAGTCCTGTACCGTCCACCACAAAAATCCTCAGACTTTCGTCTGGGGATTTTTTGTTGGTGGCGGTACGGGACTCGAAAGCACGGCACTGCCGCAGGCAGGGCAATAAACAGTCCAGTGCAACGGTGACGACCGCCGCCTGCGGCGGAAACAGGGAGGAGCTGTTGGGGCAGCGTTCTGATTTTTCAAAGCCCCGTCAAGGGGTTGCAGAAAAATCAGCAAACGCAACCCGTCACTGTTGTTTAGCCCGCGGTTGCCGACCTCCTGAACGCACTACCGGGATGACTCCTGTTTCGTTCTCCCCTTCCGCACCGCATAAAAAGGCAGGATATCACCGTGATGGTGGTATCCTGCCTTTTGCTATTCATCAGAGAGTGTGCTATACTTGCCCCATCTTCTAAGACTTACAGGAGGCATAACCATGAGCAAGACATACGACTTTTTGAAAGCGTGCGGATATTTCTATGTGCTGACAATCAATGGCGATTTTCCGGCAGGACGACCTTTTGGTGCCGTTATGGAGTACGAGGACAAGCTCTACATTTCTACCCATGACGGCAACCAAGTTCACCATCAGCTGCGCGATAATGGAAACATTCAGATTTTGGCAAAGAAAGAACACTCACGGGAATGGCTGCGTGTCACTGGCAAAGCAACCGAATGCCATTCTCTCGACATGAAACAGCGTATGTTGGAAGAGTGTCCTGTCTTGAAAACGCATTTTTCTTCCGCTGATTCAGAACACTTTCTGGTATTCCAAGTTGAAGTCTTGAACGCTGAATTTCATTGATAGCAGAAGCAGGGTTTCGCTCAGGCACACCCCTGCAAAAAGCCATCCCAAGAGTCAGCGCAGCACAAAAAGTTATGAATTGCGCACATTTCCATTGACATCCACCCGCAAAAGTGATATATTCATCACATAGAAGTGCGAAATTCATCACTTCGTTTTTACTGAACAAAGGAGGCTCACCATGAAAAAGGTGTCATTGAGAGAACTGGTCGCTGACAAAATCATTTTCGCTGTTCTGCTTGCGGTCTATTATTGGATGTGGGCCAGAAACGATTGGAAGGATTCCTACGCCACGATCCAAACGACTGTTGCGATCTTTACCTTCTACTATTTTGTGACCCGCGCTCTGCGCATCCGGAAATACAAGCAGGAAACGCCCGACGAGATGGCCGAGACCAATCTGAAACGCTGTGACGCGCTCTGCCTGAAAATCAGCGTTGCCGCGATCATCGTTCTTGGATTCGTGTGCACTGTGGGACGGTTCGCTCTCACAACAGAGGTCATCGGCTACGGTCTTATGGGGATGCTGATTCTGCTTGCCGTCATCCGCACCGTCATTTTCTGTCTCATGGACGAGAAGGGGCTTTAAGTATGGCCTTGAAAACAAAGCTGAAGGAATATCGGGAAGCAAACAAGCTAAAGCAGTCCGACCTTGCCGAGCTCGTCGGCGTTCGGCGGGAAACCATCGTCAATCTCGAAAAGGGCAAATACAACCCCTCTCTCAAGCTGGCAATGGACATTGCAAAGGTCTTTCAGACGACCGTAGAAGAGTTGTTTTCCTACGATGAGTGAGCAGTTTGTATCGACGCAAAAAATCAAAAAGGAGGCCTCCCCATGAACAAAAAGACCCTTTTCGGAATCGCCTTCTGCATCGCATTGCTGTTGTGCGGCATGGTTTATTTCCACTCGATGCCTTTATCAAGCAGTGTCTCGCGGACGGATTCCTTTATCGTGCAGGTCAACGAGTTTAGCGTCCAAAATGGAGAGCCCTCCATCGACTCGGCCAGCTACGACGACCTCACCAAAGAACAAAGCTACGAAATTCTCGACCTGCTCCGGAACTATTCCTATCGCAGGACATGGAATACCTATTTTTCGGACGGCTCTATGGAGAATGTCGGCAATCGGGTCGTGTCCATTTACGTTTACCGTGGCGAAACCTTGAACGAAACGATTTATGTATCGGATTCCGGGCAGGTCTCCATCAACGACCGACTTTATCAAATGAAACACGCCGAACAATTCAACGAACAGTTGAAAACCATCCTCAAGGGAGAAGCTTAAACGATGAACCTTCACGAAGTACAAGACCTCACCCCTTTCCTCCCCGCCCTTCTCGAGGTCTGGGAGGCCTCCGTCCGGGCGACCCACCTGTTTCTCTCGGACGCTGAGGTGCTCCAAATCAAAGAATACGTCCCGCAGGCCTTGAGCGGCGTTGCGCATCTGGTGATCGCCGAAG